>NZ_AP014613.1:300000-402500 GCF_001010505.1 Alcanivorax sp. NBRC 101098 | reverse complement strand
CCTCGTGCCCCAACTCCTGGAACTGGCGCAGCTTGTTGATCAATACTGTATGTCCCAGATGCAAGTCCGGGGCGGTGGGGTCAAAGCCCGCTTTCACTCGTAACGGTCGGCCTAATGCCAGTTTTTTCCGCAACTCCTCTTGCTGGATGATCTCATCCGCCCCGCGGGTAATAAGTGCCAGTTGCTGATCCACCGTGGCCATACCTACCTCTAATTTCCAGACCCATTAACGAAAGCGCATCATTGTAGCACTTGAACGCGGCCAGAGAAGGCGAGTATCTTTGCAAGCCAGTTTTCCGCTGCGCTCCACGGAGCGCGCCAGTCTCTATTTACTCAACTCAGGCTTCACAGACTCTCAATGAAACAACTTATCTCTGCTGCCGGCAGGCTGGTGCGCCAGTTCCCACGCACCCATTTACTGCTGAGCATGGTATTGCTGGGCGGCGTCATCCTGATTGCTTTTCGCCCCGACAGTACCGAACCCGCCCCGGAACGCATCCAAAACATAAGTCTGCCGGAACGCGTAACACCGACACCACAACCCACCAACAAGCCCGCCACTATTGTCACAGAATGGCAAACGGTGACGGTAAAAGCTGGCGACAGCCTATCCTCCCTACTCCAGCCTCTAGGTATTGGAGCTCAACAAGTTTACAAGCTGATCGGCAGTGATACACGGCTGGAGCGATTAGCCTCTTTGCGCCCTGGCGACACCCTGCAGGTTGCCATTAGTGACGAACAAACGCTGACCGCAGTACAGTATCACCCCTCCCGGGTGGAAACCCTCACCGCTCGCCTCAAAAATGGCCGCTGGCAGACTCGTATCAGCCAGCGCGAATATCAGAAACAAACCCGTTTTGCCCAGGCTCAAATTACCGACTCATTATTCCTCGCCGGTGCAGCCGCTGGAATCAGTGACAAGCTGACGTTACAACTAGCCAATCTATTCGCCTGGGATGTGGATTTTGTTCTGGATATTCGCAAGGGTGATCGCTTCCGCATCCTTTACGAAGAACTCTACTTGGACGGCGAAAAAGTGGGGGTCGGCGACATATTGATGGCCGAGTTCTGGAATCGGGACCGCCACCTGACAGCCTTTCGCTATGAAACCCTATCCGGGGATGTGGAATACCTAGATATCAAGGGGGGCTCCCTGCGTAAGGAATTCATCCGCACCCCGGTAGCCTTCTCTCGCATCAGTTCACGCTTCAGCCTAGGCCGTAAACACCCCATTCTTAACCGCATTCGCGCTCACAAAGGGATCGACTACGCCGCCCCCTCCGGCACCCCGATCAAGGCGGCCGGGGACGGCAAGGTCATCTTCGCCGGCATAAAAGGTGGCTACGGCAATGTATTAATCATCAAGCATGGTCAGAGCTACACCACCCTCTACGCTCACATGCGGAATTTTGCCAAAGACATGCGCGTAGGCCGCCGAGTGAAGCAGGGCCAAACCATTGGCTACGTGGGCATGTCCGGCCTAGCCACGGGCCCGCACCTGCACTATGAATTCCGCATCAACGGCGTTCACCGCAATCCACTGACCGTACCCCTTCCTAAGGCTCGCGGCATCAACGACAATGAGAGAGCGGAGTTTCTGATCGCCGCCAACCAGCTAAAGGCACAAATGACCCTGTTCTCCGAAGCCTCAACACTGGCCAGCAGCGATGTCTTCTAAGGCCCCACCCGCCCTATTCATAGGGCTGATGACTGGCACCAGTTTGGACGGTATCGACGCTGTCATCGCCAACATTAGTGACAACCATTTCACACTGGTCAGCACCCTGAGCCAACCCATCCCTGAGAGCCTTCGCGGCGAGATTCTCGGCCTCTGCCAGCCGGGCAATAACGAAATTGACCGGGCCGGCGCCGTCAGCCTTCAATTGGCTGAACACTACGCGAACACCTGCCAGACTCTGCTCGACCAGGCGGCCATCGCACCAGAACAAGTTCGCGCCATCGGTTGTCACGGACAGACCGTTCGTCACCGCCCACACGCTGCCGGCTTCAGCGTGCAGCTGGGCTGCCCAGACACCCTCGCTGTGAAAACGGGCATCGCCGTGGTTAGCAACTTCCGCAATAAAGACATCGCTCTGGGTGGACAAGGCGCCCCGCTAGTACCGCCCTTCCACCAACAGCTTTTCGCTCGCCCCGATCAACGCATCGCAGTAGTAAATATTGGCGGCATGGCCAATGTGACGCTACTAGAGAATGGCCAGCTCAGCGGCGGCTTTGATACCGGGCCGGGCAACGTATTGATGGATAGCTGGATTCAGCAACATCACCAGCGGGCCTATGATCGCAACGGCGACTGGGCTGCCAGCGCCCAGCCCGACTTAGCCCTACTCAACACCTTGCTGAGCGACCCCTATTTCCGGCTGCCCCCCCCCAAAAGCACTGGGCGGGAACGTTTCAGCCTTGACTGGCTAAACGAACAACTTGCGAATCATTCACTCACTGCCAGCGTAGTCCAGGCCTCACTAGCAGAACTCACCGCCCACTCAATCAGCGATGCACTCAGTGACTTCCAACCGGACCAAGTGTTGATCTGCGGCGGCGGCGCCCATAACCAACACTTGCTAGAGCGCATCCAAGCGCTACTCAGCACCCCAGTCACCAGTACCGCCAAACAGGGATTAGCCCCAGACTGGGTGGAAGCTGCCGCCTTTGCTTGGCTGGCCTGGGCTCGCATGGAAGAAAAAGCAGGCAATGCGCCAGTGGTTACCGGCGCGTCAAGGGAGACCATATTGGGGCAGGTCACTTTACCGTGATCAAGAAGGCAAGGTGCCAAAGCACAGCTCGGCAACTATCAGTTGGCACTGCCAGCGCTTGGTGTCTTTCAGCTTGAAGCTGGCACCTTAAACCAGCCAGAGACCAATCATGGCACAGCCAAAGCCAAGGGCGGCTCCAGCAAAAATATCCGAAGGATAATGAACCCCAAGCAACACTCGCGACAGCCCTACCATTAGCGCCAAGCCCAACGCAAGAGCTATCACCGGCGGGTAAAACACGCAAAGCAAAGACGCCATCACAAAGGCTGCCGCAGTGTGTCCAGACGGAAAGCTGAATCGATCCGCCGGCTGGATAAATGCCGACAGGCTTTCCAGCGCATCCGCCGGTCGAGGCCGCTTGATTAGATGCTTGAGCAATACAAACAACGGCATCTCAAGGGCGTAGGCCACCATCGCAGTGAGAGCAAACTCACTGCCACCCTGGCGATCCATCCCCCATATACATAGCGTCAAAGCCACATAAAACGGGCCATCGCCGAAGCGAGAGACCATCCGCGCCAAACGGGCACGACGGGCTGCCTGTGGCTGCTGTAGCAACCAGCACATGGCCCGGGTGTCTGCGGCGGTCATTCGTTGAAATGTCGGTTTTGTCGTCATCATGGGTTCAGTATCTACCCGAAAAGCGACGAATTGTTGATTGAACGGTGAATTTTTTATGACAGCAGCAGGCGTATCATGCAAAGCGCAAAATCTGAAGGGAACACAGAAAAGTCGGTCGCGGGCCACTGAAAAGTGGTCAAAATGTACTTAGAGCACATCCGTTGCGCTCTTTTAGATGGCTAAAGATGCGCAATCTAAAAGTTGCACCTAGATTGCGAACCGGCCTAAAAAGCTGAGCAGGCAAGAAGGTTTTCAACAGCCGACTAGACCGAGAAAGAAGACCCGCAACCACAAGTAGTAGCCGCATTAGGGTTGCTCACCACAAAACGTGAGCCCATCAGGCCTTTTTCGTAGTCGACCACGGAGCCATCCAGATACTGGATACTCATGGCGTCCACCAGCAAAATGACGCCCTCTTTCTCTACCGAAGTATCGTCCTCGTTCACCGTCTCATCGAAAGTAAAACCATAAGAGAACCCTGCGCACCCACCACCGGTAATATAAACACGCAGCTTGAGGTTCGGATTTCCTTCGTCGTCACGCAGCTCTTTAACTTTGGCGGCGGCGGCATCGGTAAATGAAATCGGTGCTGACTCGATCATACTCTCGCTATCGGCTGACATTTGGGCAGAAGAAAAGCCACTCAGGTACGAACCCTCCTGAACGGACTGATCATGTTCTAGTACCCGACTAAAACAGTCAAGAATTATCCGCACTCCCCTTCCCTACCACATTCTCTTCGGCTGGCGTCTCAGCCGGTTCTGGCTTGGTAACCTTTTTGGCATCCGGCGCAGGCAGATTTCGACGTTCGTCATCCAGACGCACCAACTTGCCATTCACCTGCGCCCCCATGACCATCTCAACCATGCGATAGTATACATTGCCCTCCACTGAGGCCTTTTCTGCCAGCTCAAGATTCTCCGTGGCGTGCACATCGCCTTCTACACGCCCATTAATTACCACCTGAGCAACCCGAATTTCACCTTTAACCACACCGCTTTCACCGATTACCAAGCGGCCCCCCTCCTCGCCCACACTGACACTGCCTTCCACGGTACCTTGGATATGCAAACCACCGGAAAATTCAATATCACCACGGACGGTTGCGCTAGGCGCAATCAATGTGTGGTTACGGTAATCCTGGGACGACGATCCTGTAGTCATCGAGCTTTTTTTGTATCGGCTTAGCACACGATTCTCCTACTGCCACTTTATCGTTTTTTGTGTCTCGTAACGGCTCATGCCGCCGCTCTCAGCATCCACATCCAGCGCCTGCACCGCCACCCCTTCAGGCACCTTAAATCGGCCGTTCAGCTCTTGGAAGTAGCGAAATCTGAATTGGGTCTCGCTGCCCTCTTCAAGCCAATCGCTGCCAGCAACAATAAACGCTTTACCATTCTTTTCACCGCGCAACTGCAAGCTAATATCACCGGACAGATAACCCCGGTTATCCCCAGACTGTACCAGGACGACACGGTACAAATATTCGCCAGTGTCGCTATTGTGCTGCAGCGTCATCTTTTCAATCTGCAAGCCCCCCTCGCTACCGCCCGGTGCCATAACATTTTTATAAAATAGCACCGCCTCTTCGAGTTCCGCGACTTGATCCTGCAATGCCTTTATCTCCTGACGCACCTCTTCACGAGCCTCCAAAGTCAGCTCTGAATCCGCGCGAAAAACTGCCAGCTGGCTACGCGCGGTGTCCAATTCAGCCTGCAGGATCTTGGCTTCCCCACGCAGACGGCGGTTGGAGTCGGAGGCGTCCATGACACCTCCTGCGCCCAACCAACCGCCAATTAAAAACAGCAGCACCCCAGCAAACAGTGCCACTAACACCAAAACCCGACGCCGCTTCTTCTGCTGAGAAGGGCTCACCGGCATCAACACCACATCATCAATGCCCGCGCGGCTTTTTGGCTTCCTTGCCATGATTATGGCGCCAGCGGAACCACTGCCAGTCCCGCCCCCTCATCCAAGCCAAACATAATATTCATGGCCTGCACCGCCTGGCCTGACGCCCCTTTCACCAAGTTATCAATCACGGACAAAACAACAATCACGCTCTCACCCCGAGGCTGATGCAATGCCAGCCGGCACATATTGGCGCCTTTAACGAAGCGCGTCTCCGGGTGGCTACCCAGCGGCATCACGTCTACAAAGGGCTCATCGGCATAACGGGCTTCAAACGCTGCCTGAATTTCTTCCAACGGGGGCGCCGACGCGGTGAGCTGACCGTAAAGGGTGGAATGAATACCACGAATCATGGGAATAAGATGCGGAACAAATGTAGCGCTTACCGGGCCACCAGCGATATCCGCCAGCCCTTGCTCGATCTCTGGCAAATGTCGGTGGCCGCTGGCGCCATAAGCCTTGTAGCTCTCTCCAGCCTCCGCCAGCAACATCGGCACCTTGGCACTTTTGCCGCCACCACTGGCGCCACTGGCCGCATTAGCGATCAGCTGATCGGGTTTGATCCAGCCGTTTTCTAACAACGGCAAATAGCCCAGCTGAATCGAGGTGGGATAACAACCGGCGCAGGCTACCAACCGAGCGTCACGAATCGCTTCGCGGTTCACTTCCGGCAAGCCATAAACCGCATCCGCCAGCAACTCTGGGCAGGCATGGGGCTCCCCGTACCATTCACTCCACAGCTCATGATCCCTCAGCCGGAAATCTGCTGACAGATCCACCACCCGCACACCGGCGTCCATTAGTTCGGGCATCATCCGCATAGCTACATTATGGGGTGTAGCAAAGAACACCATGTCACAGCCTGCCAGCCGCTTTGCGTCCGGCTCACTGAAGACCAGATCAGTTCGTCCTCGCAGGGAGGGAAACAGGTCAGCCACCGCCACACCAGCTTCGCCACGAGAGGTAATCACATCCAATTCTGCATGGGGGTGGTTAACCAACAGGCGCAATAATTCAACCCCGGTATACCCGGTACCGCCAACCACACCCACTTTCAGCGGTGCACTGGCTTGTGCTGGCTGAGAAGACATATCCCACTCCTGAACTGCATCAATAAAAGGAAGCCCTGCATGATAGGGGCGCCATCGATCAGCGGCAAGAAAGCCCCCATAACCGTCTCTCCTTCCAGGTTACGGTCACCCGGGCAGTTGCCGCTCGGGCTCTTTCCCTGCGCCCATCGACCCGGCTTTTTCGTTGCCTCGTTCCGCCGGTTTGTCCTGGGGCTTTTCCAGCGCCATACCCTGACCATCAGAAAGCCGATCAGCCAGAGAGTCATACAGCGGCCGAGGCCAGACAATTTTAGCCACCGCTGCCGACAGTAGCGCCCCCGCCATAAGCGGCAGCAGAATATCGTGGCGGTTGCCCGTCAGCTCCATCACGATCACAAAGGAGGTAATCGGTCGCTGTATCACCCCGGCCAGAAACGCCGCCATCGCCACCAGCGTTACCCCCACCAGCGACGAGCCAGGAAAGAAACCGCCCACCACGTTACCAACACCGGCGCCAGCAGCCAGACTAGGGGAAAACAGACCACCCGGAATCCCGGTAAAATAAGACACCAACGTGGCGGACATTTTCGCCAGTGCAAAAGTCCAGTTACCCGGCTGTTCCCCGCTAAGCAAGGTAGAGGCCTGCTCATAGCCACTACCGTAGGTTGCCCCCCCGGTGATCAAGCCGAGAAAGACCACCACTAGCGCACACAGCACCACCACACGATAAGGGTGCTCCTTGGCATAGGGAGAGAGAAACTGGCTTCCTTTTATCAACAACCGGCTGAAGAAACCGCCCAGAAGACCACACACCAGCGCCGTCACGCCAATAGCGGCCCAGTCCCGAGTGATATCCAACGCCCCGTCTGGATGCCCGAAAAAACTGTAGTGGCCCATTATCATCAGCACCACCACACCGGAAAGAATAATCGCCATAATTAGCGTGCCGCTGGTGCGCTGTTCAAAAGAACCAGACAGTTCCTCTATGGCGAACACAATCCCCGCCAGAGGCGCGTTAAACGCCGCCGATACCCCTGCCGCGCCACCCGCCACGATTAAGGAATTATCCACGTATTTCTGATTAAGCTGGCCCACCCGACCCACCGAATACATCATCGCCGCGCCCATGTGCACACTAGGCCCCTCGCGGCCAATACTGGCGCCGCACAGCAGCCCTAGGCAGGTGAGCACGAATTTGCTGAGGATCACGCGTAACGACAGAAAGGCGGGGCGCAACCAATGGTAACGCTGCTTGAGCACCACCAACACTTGAGGAATACCACTACCCTGCGACTCGGTGCCCAGCTGCCTCATTAACCAGACAATAACCACCATGCCCACCGGGGTTATTAACACCGGCAAATATGGAGAACGGGCATGGATTTGGGTGAAAGTGTGGGACGCTAGCTCTGCCACCCAAGCAAACGCCACCACCAGCAAACCGACCATGACAGCGCCGGACCAGAACACCGCACGCAATTTCCAGTCCTGCCAAGAACCCAGCTGGCGGCGACTCAGACGCCGAGTGCGAAATAGGTAGTAACGCATCAGACGACTATGACGTGGCCGCTTATTCACAGCGCTCCTTTACGTAAGACGGCAGCAAGTGGACCGGAAAGAATAGAGTTAAGTCTGTATAGTGTACGCCCACTGGAAACATCTCTCCAATGCCTCCACCCATAAGGGAAATCCCATGCAGTTTGCGCTCGACTACTTTCTCTGGATCAAGGCCTTCCACTTGATTGCTGTGATTTGCTGGTTTGCCGGTATTTTCTACCTGCCGCGCCTTTTCGTGTACCACGCCATGGCGGACGACCAGCCGAGCCGCGAACGTTTTAAAATCATGGAACGCAAACTCTATCGGGGCATCATGAACCCCAGCATGATTGTCACTGTGGTTCTTGGGCTATGGATGTTCATCGCCAACATTGATGCGTATAAAGGCAGCGGTTGGATGCATGCCAAGCTAGCCCTGGTGTTCCTGCTGATTGGCTATCACCACGTTTGCTTGTCCTACATGAAGAAGTTCGCCGCTGATGCCAACACCAAGAGCGACAAGTTCTACCGCATCTTCAACGAAATTCCGGTTTTTCTGCTCATCGCCATTGTGCTATTAGTGATAGTGAAACCATTCTAAAGCGCACCTCGTACTGGGCGCCCTGCGGTACCTGCGCTAAGCCGCCGCCCAGCATTAAGCACTAGCATCAGGCCTTCCAATGAAACCCAACATTCTTGTTATCGCCGGCCACGATCCCTCCGGGGGGGCAGGCATCCATGCCGACATTGAAGCCATTCAGGCACTAGGCGGCTTCGCGTCTACCCTGATCACCGGGCTCACCGTTCAGAATAGCCAGAATGTGCGAGGCTTCCGGCTCACCGAAATAGACTTACTGCAACAGCAAGCTGACGCACTACTCGACGACATGGACTATCAAGCGATAAAAATCGGCATGACCGGCTCCATCGCCATCGTCGACTTCATCACCCAGCTACTCAAACGGCTGCCCAATGTTCCGGTGATTCTCGATCCGGTACTGGCCGCAGAAGCGGGCGGCAGCCTAGCGCAGGAATCCCTTGCCGAGGTAATGCTCGACACCCTGGCACCACTGTGCGACGTGATGACCCCCAATTTACCGGAAGCGCAGGCATTAAGCGGCCAACAGAGCGTTAGTGGCTGCGGCCAAGTCTTGGTGCAGCGTAGCGGCTGCGCTACGCTAATCACCGGCACCCATGACGATACCGATCAGGTAGTCAACCATCTGTTCACACCCTCCGGTGAAGAGCAATGGCACTGGGACCGATTGCCTCACCGCTATCACGGCTCTGGCTGCACCCTGGCGTCGTCCATTGCCTGTCTGCGTGGCCACGGTCAGTCGCTGCACAGTGCCGTGGCCAATGGCCAGGCTCACGTGGACAAATTCTTGCGCAATGCCTTTCAACCCGGGCAGGGACAATACGTACCCAACCGTCAACCCTGAGCCTGCCATGCCCCTCCATCGCCTCCACGGCCTCTACGCCATCACCGACCCGGCTCTGACTCCGGACGAGCACCTGCTGCCCGCCGCCGAAGCGGCGCTGCGTGGCGGCGCCAAACTGCTGCAGTACCGGGACAAAACCGCCAGCCCCACCCAGCGAGAATACCGAGCCGCCCAGCTGCGCCAGCTGTGCCACCAATACCACGCTCTGTTTATCGTCAACGACGACCCTGCCCTAGCGGCCCGAGTAAACGCTGACGGAGTCCACATCGGCCAGAGTGATGGCGGCATCAAAGCCGCCCGCGATCAACTGGGCGGCTCACGTATTATCGGCGTCACCTGCCACGGCGATTTGACATTGGCCGCCCGCGCCGCTGAAGCCGGCGCCGATTACTTGGCCATGGGCCGCTTCTTTACCTCACACACCAAACCCTTAGCGCCACCGGCCTCGCTGGCCTTACTGCGCCAAGCGTGCCAGCAGTTTCATCAACCCGTGGTAGCCATTGGCGGGGTGAATCCGGATAATGCGCCGCAACTGATCAACGCTGGCGCCGTGTCCGTGGCGGTCATCCACGCCCTCTTCGGACAAACCGACACGGATGCCATCGAAGCCGCAGCACGCCAACTCAGTGCCTGCTTTCAGACCAACCGGTCTGCCCCATAGCGAATTGATTCAAGAGGACACACCATGCCCCGCAAGCACTCTGAACAGCTTTTCCGCCAGGCCCAAAAACATATCCCCGGCGGTGTTAATTCCCCGGTGCGGGCATTCAAAAGCGTAGGCGGCACACCGGTGTTTTTCCATTCCGCCCGTGGCGCACACCTGTTCGATGAAGACGACAACAAATACATTGATTACGTGGGCTCCTGGGGCCCCATGATCCTCGGTCATAATCACCCCCATGTAGTCGCCGCCGTGCAAGCAGCCGTTGAGCAGGGTTTGAGTTTCGGCGCCCCCACCGCCACCGAAGTGGCCATGGCCGACAAGGTCTGCGAGCTCGTACCCTCCATGGATATGGTGCGCATGGTCAATTCCGGCACCGAAGCCACCATGAGCGCCATTAGACTGGCCCGCGGTTATACCGGGCGCAACAAAATCATCAAGTTTGAAGGGTGCTACCACGGCCATGTAGACAGCCTGCTAGTAAAAGCCGGCTCCGGCGCTATCGCTATTCCTGGCTCTCCCGGCGTGCCGGAAGCAGTGACCGCCGACACCCTGGTACTAGACTACAACGATGCCGCCAGCGTCACCCAAGCCTTCAAGGAACACGGCGACGACATCGCCGCCGTAATTGTGGAGCCGGTGGCCGGTAACATGAATTGTGTTCCAGCCACTGAAAATTTCCTGCAGACCCTTCGCCAACAATGTGACGACAACGGCGCGGTGCTGATTTTCGACGAAGTAATGAGTGGTTTCCGGGTTGCCTTGGGCGGTGCCCAGGGCCATTACGGCATCACCCCGGATATGACCACCCTAGGCAAGATTGTCGGCGGCGGCATGCCTGTGGGCGCCTTCGGCGGCAAGCAAGCCATCATGGAGCATCTGGCGCCGCTGGGTCCGGTCTATCAGGCGGGCACCCTGTCCGGCAATCCTGTGGCCATGGCCGCGGGCCTCGCGACTCTCAACCTGATCAGCGAGCCCGGTTTCCATCAAGCTTTGGCCGAAAAAACTACCCGATTGCTGGAAGGGCTGACAGCGGCCGCCCATGCCGAGGGGGTGGCATTCACCACAGCACAAGCCGGTGCTATGTTCGGGCTGTTTTTCACCGATCAAAATCGCATCAGCAGCTTTACAGAAGTCATGGCCTGCGACAGCGAGCGTTTCAACCGTTTCTTCCACGCCATGCTGGACCAAGGTATTTACTTGGCCCCTAGCGCATTCGAAGCCGGTTTTGTCTCTGCTGCGCACAGTAATGACGATATCGACGCAACCATCACCGCCGCTCGCAAGGCCTTCGGGAAAATTTAAACGCACAGCAGGCAGGATCACCTGTAGGAACAACGCTTAGGGTGAGAAACCCGCGGCAGCGCGAACTTGCCTGAAGGCAAGGAAACCTATCCCGTTACTCAGAGAAGCGGGTACGGCTTTCCTCGCCAAGGCGCAGGTTCACGCTTCCAGAGCGCGCCTACAGGCGCCTTTAATAGCGATCGCCTCAGTCGCGCACCAGCGCCACCATTTCCCCACCGGTCAGCGCCAGCAAATCCCGCGGCGCCATGGCGATCTCTAAGCCACGGCGACCGGCGCTCATGAAAATCTCCGCCTGCTCAGCAGCACTACTATCCAGATATAACGGCAAACGCTTCTTCTGCCCCAGTGGGCTAATGCCACCCAGCACATAACCGGTTAGCCGTTGGGCTTTGTCCGCCGGACACATCTGGGCTTTCTTTCCCCCATGGGCGCGGGCCAAACACTTCAGATCCAACTGATGGGCCACCGGCACCATGGCCACCACCGGGGCACCATCCACTAACGCTAGCAGCGTTTTGAATACCCGCTCCACCGGCAAGTTCAATGCTTGCGCCGCTTCCAGCCCGTAACTTGGCGCTTTTGGATCGTGCTCGTAACTATGCAGCCCAAACGCCACCTTGGCGCGTTTAGCGGCGTTTACCGCCGGCGTCATGCCTCAAGCGGTTTCGGTTCGCGCAATACCGCCGCACGCTCCCGAGCCGCTTTCGCTCCGCCCGCATCGCCCTGTCGATCCCGCGCGGTCGCCACCAACTCCCACAACCCGGCTTGATACTCCGGATGCTCCGGCGCTAACCGCAGTGCTTTAAGAGCAAAACCTTCTGCCCCGCGAGCATCACCCTCAGTGAGCCGCAAGTCCGCCAACTCCTTGTATAGCCAAGATGAGTCAGGGGCGATATTCAGCGCTCGCTCCAGATACCGTTCTGCCCGAGAGCTGTTTCCTTGCTGCCTCGCCTGTTCCGCACTGGCTAACAAGCTCAGTGCCGGGGAGCCCTCCAGTTCTTGGCTAGCGCTCATTGGTTGCTGCGGCTCGTGCATAACGGGCTTCACCGCACACCCTGCCATCACCACACTCAGCAGACACAATCGAACAAGCCTGTGAAAAAACAACATTCTGCCCCCTATTGTATTAAACGCGGGTTGAATTGAGAGGGCCATTGAGAAAGCCGCCTAAACGGCATCGTGCTGGCCGCTAGCAACCCGCCCAAACCACAGTAATCATGGCCCTTAATCAAACAGCCCCTTAAACCACCCTTTGATGCCCTTACCGGTTTGCTTCACTGTGCCACAACCATCGCTATCTTCGGGAATGGATGCCACCAGCATAGGGTAACGGCGTGCATTGCCACAGCCTTCTGCGCTAACACGGCGGCCGTCCTTGTTCATCCATACCCATTTCACACTGGCAGGGGGCGTTTGCGACAGGCTGCGCTGGGGCAGCTTGCCCATCAATTTGGCCCACACGGGCAGAGCCCCACTGGAACCGGTGATGCCCGCGTTCTTATTGTCATCGCGACCGACCCAAACCACCGCCAAATGATTGGCCGAGAAACCAGCAAACCAGGCATCACGGAAATCGTCACTGGTTCCGGTTTTACCGGCCACTCTCAGGTCCGCTGGCAACGACGCTCTGGCTGCCCGGGCAGTGCCTTGTTCGACTACCTGTTGCATGGCCCACTGGGTCAGAAACGCCGGCCCGGCGTCCACCACTTCATCAGTGCTAACCGGATAACGCGCTAACGGCCGCCCATCCTTATCCAACACATCGGTAATCGAGCGTAATCGAGTGCTAAAGCCGCCTGTGGCCAAGGGTTGATACATCATCGCCACCTCGAACGGCGTTAGCTCCAAACTGCCCAGCAAAATACTCGGGTACAGAGGAATATTTCGAGTCACCCCCAAGGTCTTCATGGTATCGGCCACTTTATCTAACCCCACATCCAGACCCAGCCGGGCTGTGGCCTGGTTACGGGACAGCGCCAACACATCCACCATGGGCATGGCGCCCTTGGCCTTCTTATCAAAGTTTTGCGGCGACCACACGCTCCCATTGGGCAATTTCACCTGAATGGGGCCGTCTTCCACTAGCGTAGCCAAAGAGTAGGTTTTCGGTTGCTCGACGGCGGATAACACCACCGCCGGTTTGGCCAGCGAGCCCATCGGCCGTTGCGCATCCAGCGCCCGGTTAAAGCCGGCCTGTCGTGAATCGCGATTGCTCACCAACGCCAGTACGTCACCCTGAGCAGGGGCCACTACCACCACGGCACCGTTGAGCTTTTTAGCTTGCTTAGGGTCACGGTGATCCAAATGATCCTTCAGCGAGCCTTCTGCTGCCAGCTGAGCCAACACATCCAGGGTGGAGTGAATATGCAACCCTTCGTCGCTGAGCACTTCCGGCGGGTAGTCCCTCGCCAGCTGGCGGCGAACCAGATCAATAAACGCCGGAAAGGCATACAGTGCAGACGCCCCCCGCGGCACCACTTCCAGAGGCCTAGCGCTGAATTTCTCGTAATCCGCATTAGACAAGGCGCCTTCGTCGCGGGCCACTTTTAATACTGTATTGCGACGCTCCATGGCTCGTTCCGGGCGACGACGCGGGTCGTACCAGCTTGGCCCCTTGAGCAACGCCACCAAGGTTGCCAGCTGATGAGGCTCCAGTTCTGTTAGCGGCCGGCCGAACAGAAACTGAGCACCCAGCCCCATGCCATGAATAGCGCGGGCGCCATCTTGCCCGAGATACACCTCGTTCAGATAAGCCTCGAGAATCTGCTCTTTGCTATAATGCAGCTCCAATAGCAAGGCCATTGGCATTTCCATCAGCTTACGTGACAGGGTCCGGTCGGAGCTGAGCCAGAAATTTTTCACTAGTTGTTGCGTTAAGGTGCTACCGCCCTGCACTAAGCTACCGGCCTTGATGTTAGCCAGCATTGCGCGGCTCAATCCGCGCAAAGAAATCCCGTGGTGGTCGTAAAAACTGCGGTCCTCAGTGGCAATCAGCATATCCACCAGCAACGGCGGCGCTTTATCCAGCGGCACCAACACCCGATCTTCCGCGTGCTGGGGGTGGATACTGCCAATTTGCAGCGGCTCCAGCCGGGCCAAGCGGTCACCTCCGGCTTCCAGACTGCGAATTTGGCCACCGGACAAGGACAAACGGATACGCTCTGGCTGCTCGCCGCCATCACTGTCGTTAAAGCCACGGGTATGAATCAGCAGAGAATGGCCTTGCACGGTAAAGCTACCGGGCGTGCTGGCTCGGGCATCACGCCGATAACGCATCAAATCCAGCAACTTGAGCATGTCATCTTTGGACAACACCCGGCCTTCATACAATTCCACCGGGCGAGCATAAACCCGTGCGGGCAATTGCCAAGCATGTGAATCGAACCGTTCGCGCACCAATGCATCCAAGTACGCCAAACCGGCCGCCCCCAGAACCAGACACACCAGGCTCACTTTCGCGATAAATGGCCAACTGAACCAACGCCGGCGCGAGGAGGAAGGTTTCTTTTTTCGACTGGGTTGCCGCCGCGATTTTGCGGGGGACTTTTTCGTTTTTTTCGCCATGGGCCGGAGTATAGAGAAAATTGTGGGTACTTTATGAGTGTGGAGGAACAAATATGTTCCCGGGGGGTAAACGCCTCACGTCTAGCGTACAAATTTTGCATGCTGCGCCCGGCAGCCCATAATAGCCGCCCCTGCAATCCGCTTCGGAGCTTCCATGACAAAGAAATATGACGTTTACGCCCTCGGTAATGCCCTAGTAGACACGGAAATCGAGGTCAGCGACGCCTTCTTACAGCGTATGGAAGTAGACAAAGGCCTAATGACGTTAGTGGATGAAGCCCGCCAGGCAGAACTGCTTGAAGCTCTCACCGATGAAGCCGAACCCCGCAAGCAAACCAGCGGCGGCTCCGCTTGCAACACCGTGGTCGCCACCCGCTATTTCGGCGGTAATAGTTACTACGCCTGCAAAGTGGCCGACGATGCTACCGGCAGCATCTTTGTCGATGACCTAACCACTGCCGGTGTAGACACCAACATGAATGGGCCGCGAGACAGCGGCGTTTCCGGCAAATGCCTGGTGATGTTGACCCCGGACGCCGAGCGCACCATGAACACCCACCTAGGCATTTCAAGCCAAGTGTCCAACGCAGAACTGGACGAGGCGGCCATCGCTGCCAGCCACTATGTGTACCTAGAAGGCTATTTGGTCAGCGGCGACAGCTCCCGGGCTGCTGCCATCAAACTCCGCCAGCTGGCCGAGAAGCACGGGGTTAAAACTTCACTGACCTTCTCCGATCCAGCCATGGTCCAGTTTTTCAAAGACGGCCTGAATGAAATGCTCGGCGAACGCGTAGACTTATTGTTTTGCAACGAAGCCGAAGCCACCAGCTTTACTGGCACCGATAATGTAGACACAGCTTTGGCGGCGCTTAAATCACGCTGCGGCTCCGCCGTGATAACCCTCGGCGCTGAGGGCGCCTTGGCTTGGGATGGTGAACACACACACCGGATTGATCCGGTTCCGGTAAAAGCCATCGATACCAACGGGGCCGGCGACATGTTTGCCGGCGCTTTCCTGTATGCCATTACCCACGGCCATGACTTTGTCGCCGCAGGGAAATTGGCCTCAGCCGCCTCTGCGCGTCTCGTCAGCGAATTTGGCCCGCGCTTGCCGGCTGAGGTTCACCTGCAGCTTCGCAAAGCCACGCTAGGCGAATAGCCCTAAGACGGAAATTGGCGCTCGCCAATCTCCGTCTTTTTTCTACGACAGAGATAGCCTGTAAACATTTCCACCGAACAGCATTACGGACAGCGCCGAACCATGGAACACATTTGCAACATCAACGACATTGAGCACGAAAGCGCACGGGAATATCAGAAAGATGGCCAACCCGTTTTAGTGGCAAAGTTCGACGGGCAAGTCCATGCCTACCTCAACTGGTGCCCGCATCTGGGCATTGAGCTGAACTTCATGCCCGATGAATTTATGGACAGCGACAGCCAGTTCATCATGTGCGCCAACCACGGCGCCCTGTTCGAAGTGGAAACCGGCAACTGCTTGTCTGGCCCCTGTAGTGGCGACAAACTGATCCCGGTGCCACTGGAAGTGCGGGGCGAGGAAATCTGGCTCGGAGAAGTGCCGCAGCCGGCGTAGTAAGCCGAATGCTCAAACCTGACGCCAGAGGCCAATACCGCAACAGCGTCTTCCTTACTTGTTGATCACATAGGCCGTCCATGTCTCATCCCTTCGATAACCTGACCCCCGATTACATGCTGGATGCCGTAGATGCCGCCGGCTTCCTCAGCGACGGCCGCCTGCTGCAACTGAACAGTTTTGAAAACCGGGTGTATCAGGTGGGACAGGAAGACGGCCCTCCGGTGATTGTAAAGTTTTACCGTCCACAGCGCTGGAGCGATGAACAAATTCTCGAAGAACATGCCTTTAGTTTGTTCTTGGCGGAACGGGATTTGCCAGTGGTAGCCCCCATAGAGAAGGGTGGCACCAGCCTGTTCCACTGCGATGATTTTTCTTTTGCGGTCTTTCGCCGCGCTGGCGGCCACGCACCGGAACTGGCCAACGACGATCACTTGGAGCAACTGGGTCGCACCTTGGCCCGCTGGCATGCCTGCGGCAGTGACCGCCCCTACACGATGCGTCCCACCCTGCAGATCGTCGACGACATCCGTACCGCCAGCACCTTCCTTTGCGACGACGTAGTGGACCTGAACTACCGCGGCCAATATCGGGACGTAACCGGTCAGATACTGGAAAAGGTGGCGCAACAATTAAACGAAAGTGCGTTCCCACTACTGAACGTGCATGGCGACTGCCACACCGGCAACATCCTCTGGCGGCCCAACGCCGACAATCAGGGCGGCCCCCACTTTGTGGATCTGGACGACAGCCTACGAGCCCCTGCCATGCAAGACATCTGGATGCTACTCTCCGGCGATAACGATGAGCAGCAGCACCAGCTTCGGGTCCTTGCTCGCGGCTACGACACTTTCCTGCCGTTCCCCTGGAATCAGACCCGCCTAATCGACCCGCTGCGTCTTCGCCGCATTATCAACTACGACGCTTGGCTGGCCAAACGCTGGGACGACCCGGCCTTCCCCCCCGCCTTCCCGTGGTTCGAATCGATGAACTACTGGGGTAATCAGGTGACCCTGTTGCAGCAGCAACTACAGGACCTCCCCTAATCAACGCCAGCCCTTTACTTGCAGGCCCCATTTCCCCAAGGGCACAGCACCGAGCCACAGAGGCGGCATCCCACATCCGGCGCAATGGGCATTAAATAAGCCCTACAAATCAAGGGGCAACGGCTCTTTTAGCCTGAAGCACTGCGCCGACACCTCGCTCTTCCAGGCCAGCACCTCCACGCCATTCTCTATCGCCTCGCGCAACAACTGTCCATAGCGGGCATCGATCTCATCCGCCGGTCGCGCCGCCGTGGCGCCACTGTGCTGAACGCAAAAGAACAACACCGCGCGTTTTCCCGACGCGACCACATCCATCAGCGTCTGCAAGTGCTTCTGGCCCCGCTCGGTGACCGAATCCGGAAAAGCGATGACGCCGTCATCCTTGTCATCTGGCCCCGGACCCAGGGTGACGTTTTTCACTTCAATAAAGGTATGTGGGTCGGCCCGCTCGCCCAGCGCCAGGTCAAAGCGACTGTCCCCGTATTTCACCTCCCGCTCCACGCCACTGGTTGGATCCAGCATGGGGAACTGTCCGGCCCGCACCGCTTCTTCCACCAACGCATTGGGGCGGGCGGTATTGACCCCGGCCCAGTGGCCGTGAGCCACCTGCAAGGCTTCCAGGGTGTGGCGATATTTGCGTTTCGGATTGCCACTATCCGAAATCAGCGCCTGCTGTGGCCCGCCCAACACACAATTTTTCATGGAGCCGGTGTTCGGGCAGTGCACGGTAATTTCGCTGCCATCGGCGCGAACCACATCTGCCATAAACCGTTTGTAGCGCCGCAATAGCGTTACGGTTTCCAGCGGGGGATCAAACTTCACAGGGACTCCAGATACTGTTCCAGCCGACGCAATGCCTCTGTTAGCCGCGCCTCGCTGCAAGTGTAGGCCAACCGCACAAAATACCGGTGATCATGGCCTTGACCAAAATCCAACCCAGGGGTCATAGCCACCTTGGCCTTTTCCAGCAGGTTCGCACAGAAAGCAAAACTGTCGTCGGTGTAATCACTCACATCCACGTACACATAGAAAGCACCATCCGCCCGCGACACCACCGGCAATTTCAAATGTGCCAAACCATTGAGTAGACACTGGCGGCGGCGCGCCAATAATTGATGTCGTTGCTCCAAAATGGTCAGGGTCGGTTCCTGCAGTGCAGCCAACGCCCCATACTGGGCCGGTGTAGATGGTGCAAGAAACAGGTTCTGAGCCAGCCGCTCAATGGCCGGCACCAGCGGCTCCGGGGCCACCAACCAACCTAACCGCCAGCCCGTCATGCAGAAATATTTGCTGAAACTATTGATCACCAACACAGGAGCCGAACCAGCCAGCACCGATGACGCTGGCTGGGTGTAACACAGACCCTGGTAGATTTCGTCCACCAACAAAATGCCGCCTTTTTCTTGCGCGCCCTGCGCCAGCTGCTGCAAAACCTCCGCCGGCACCATATTGCCGGTGGGATTATCAGGGCTAGCCACCATGGCCACTCGAGTATTGGATTGCCACTGCGCCATAAACGCTTCGGAGTCCACATTGAAATGGTTGCCGGCCTGCAGTACCACCGGCTGCGGTTCGCCACCCACCAGGCGCACGAACTGTCGGTTACAGGGGTAACCAGGATCGGTCAGCAGCACACCGTCCCCCGGATTGAGCAATGCCGCCAGCGCCAACTGTAGAGCCCCCGACGCCCCTGGCGTCACGACCACCTGCGCCGGGCTGACTTGAGCCCCAAAGCGCTTCCGGTAATCGTCCGCAATCGCCTCACGCAGTGCCGGCAGGCCAGCGGCAGGGGTATAGCCGGTGCACCCGTGCGTTACCGCGTCCTGAATGGCTGCCAGCACCGGCTCAGGGGTAGTGAAATCCGGCTCCCCCACTTCCAAGTGAATCACGTCATGTCCTTGAGCCGACAGTGCTTGTGCCCGCTCCAGCAAGGCCATCACATGAAAAGGCGGAACGCGCCGAGCAAATTCAGACAGGCTCGGTGTCATAGTCATACTCCCTGAAAATACGTGACTAACGGTGCCCGATAGCAACACCCTGATACGGCACAACAGGGCAAAAACACAGGAAAGAGGGCTCTGTGACAAGATTCCTCTTTCCTGTTGCGCCCGCATAGCTATAATCGGCTAGATTTTCACCAGCGACGGCTTGAAAATGTTCAGTGGCCCGCAGATTGGTGGCAACCCTTACCCTGACGGGGTAAGGTCGAAGATTACATTATGATCGGCCTTGACGATATCAGGCTGGCACCCAAGGATTGCGGGTTACCGATAGAGAGTCGCGAAGATGCTAAGGGAGTTAATTAAAATGGCCACCGGCAAGAAAAAAGCTTCCTCAAAGGCGGCTAAAAAACAAACCCCCGACTCTGCTTCCAGCAGCAAGAACCCCCCTGCATCGGTAAAAACGGCAAATAAGAAGACCCCAGCCAAAAAAGTGGCTGCGAAGAAGGCGACTGCAAAAAAGGCAACCGCTAAAGCCGCAACCAAGCCCGCTGCAAAAAAAGCCGCTGCGAAGAAACCTTCCACCACAAAAACGGCGAGTAAGGCAGTCGCAACTTCTAAGAAAGCCACGACTACCTCACCCGTAAAAGCCCCGGCAGCCAAACGCCAGGCCAAGGCCAAACCGGCCTCCAAGGCCGCCGCAAAAAAGGCCTCCACCAACAAGACAACCCTCGCGACACCGAGAACAAAATTACCCGCATCAGGCAAGGCTACCGCAGCCGCTCGATCTGCTGCTGCGAAAGCCACCGCACACGCGGGTTCTGCACGAACAGCAGCTGCCGGCAAAAAGACTTCGCCGAGCCGCTCCCCCTCTTCTGCTCAGGTAAATTCGAAAGTGAAAAAGAAAACCTCTAGTTCCTCTGCATCACAGGCCCAGGTTCACGGCTTCACGCCTTACCAACCCGGCCCTGATGAGGAATATATGAATGAAAAGCAACGCGAACACTTCCGCAACATCTTGCTGGCCTGGCGCCAGGAACTAATGGAGGAAGCGGACCGCACCATGCATCATCTGCAGGACGAGCAAGCCAACCTGCCCGACCCGGCCGATCGCGCCACGCAGGAAGAAGAATTTGCCCTGGAACTGCGCACCCGTGACCGCGAACGAAAACTGCTTAAGAAAATCGAGAAGACCCTCGATCTGGTTGACAAGGACGACTATGGCTTCTGTGAAGCATGTGGCGTAGAAATCGGTATTCGCCGCTTGGAAGCTCGCCCCACCGCAGAGTTGTGTATCGATTGCAAAGAACTGGCCGAAATCAAAGAACGGCAAGTGGCGGGATAAACCCTCAAGCTCCAAGCGACCACGCGTTATGACTTTCAAGATGAGTCAACTAGGGCCGCGCCCCAACTTGGGATGCGGCTTCCTCGTTTTCAGTCGCTGATGTTTTACTTATAGCTCGTAGCTTGAGGCTACCATGTCGTACCGAGGACGTTTCGCCCCAACCCCCTCTGGCCCACTGCACTTCGGTTCACTGGTAGCCGCACTGGCCAGCTGGCTAGAGGCCCGCTCCTGTGGCGGGACATGGCTGGTGCGCATTGATGATTTGGATCCACCGCGGGAAGTGCCCGGCGCAGCTGATCGAATTTTGAGGCAGTTGGAAGCATTCGGCCTACACTGGGACGAGACCGTTCGTTACCAGAGCCAACGCAGCGATGCCTACCAGGCGGCGGTGACACAATTGGTCGACAGCGGCCATGCCTTTCATTGCCGTCTGACTCGCAAAGAGCTAGCCAGCCTGAACCATTGCCACCCCGGCATCAGCGCCGCTGTGGCCGCTGATGCCGATACTGCCGTACGCCTGCATGTCCCAGACCGCCAACTTTGTTACTCAGATAACATTCAAGGGCACGTCTGCAATAACCTCCACCGTGATGGTGGTGCCTTTGTAATCCGCCGTCGCGATGGCCTGTTTGGCTACCAGCTCGCCTGTGCACTGGACGATGCCGATGAGGCGATTACTCATGTATTACGTGGTGCCGATCTACTTGGCTCAACCCTGCGCCAGCGCTGGCTATTGGAATGTCTTAAACGCCCTATACCCGACTATGCGCATTTGCCAGTGGTCTCCAGCGGTCGCAATGTAAAACTTTCCAAATCTGCAGGCAGTAACGCTCTGGATCCTAATCGGGCCAACCAGCTACTCTCCGCCGCCTTGAGCTGCATGGGCCTGCAACCACCAGCTGATTTGCAAAGCACAAGCCCCGCAGCCTTACTCGCGTGGGCGACAACCCATTACCCTGAACACCAGTGGCCTCCCGGCCACCAACAGCCGTTACCCGACGGGCTCAACGTTGAAGATACCGTTGAGCCCCCTCCGCAGCCAACATAGCCCTTGCCATAAATCGCTGGGGCTGCCTTACAACGCATTCGACTAACCCCGCGTTTCAACTTTCAATCCAAGACGTTCAACCCAGTCCTGCTTTTACACACCTCACCCCCTGACGTATGCTCTTGCACCAGAGGGCCTTAACCACCTATGTATACTGATCGCCTGCTTATTATTTTTATTCTCGGCACCTACCTGCTATCTCCAGCCATCATTGAATGGTGGAGCGAAGGTGGGCGTGCTTGGTATCGCCCCTACCTAATCTGGCTAGGCCTTATTGCCTTGAGTTACTGGATTGCCAAGATTAAGGATGCCGATGGTCTATAGCGTTAGCGACCTCATCCTGATCGCCTGTGGCTACCTTTTTTTCCTTTTTATGGTGGCCTGGATCACCGAGCGCGGCTGGTTACCAGCAAGGTTGGTCCGTCATCCCGCCGTGTACGTTTTTTCTCTGGGCGTATACGCCAGCGCTTGGGCGGTATATGGATCGGTGGGCTATGCTTACCAATACGGCTATAACTTTCTCTCCTACTTTCTCGGCATCTCCGGGATCTTTCTGCTCGCCCCCATATTGCTGGCACCGATACTACGCCTCACGGCCACTTACCAGCTAAGCTCGCTGGCAGACTTGTTTTCCTTCCGCTATCGCAGTCGCCTAGCCGGTGCCACAACTACCGTTATCATGTTGATCGGCGTTTTACCTCTGCTGGCTCTACAACTCAAAGCTGTGGCGGAGTCTATTCAGATCCTCAGCGACACGTCTGATCCCCGTGATCTAGCCGCCGGCTTCTGCTTTATGATGGTGATCTTTGCCATTCTATTCGGCGCCCGCCACGCTACTGCCAGAGAAAAACACGAAGGGCTAGTCGTCGCCATCGCCATGGAATCGCTGATTAAATTGTTAGCCTTTGGCGCAGTTGCATTACTGGGGTTATACGGCGTGTTTGACGGGCCGGAAAGCCTCGGCAACTGGCTGGACGAGCACCCTGAAATGCTGGCCCGGCTCTATTATCCCCTGCAGGATGGTAGTTGGCATTCCATGATCATGGCGTTTTTCGTCTCCGCCGTCGTGCTGCCACACATGTTTTACATGGCGTTCACCGAAAACTTGAATCCCCGGGCTCTGATCACCGCAAGCTGGGCGCTGCCGTTAATGTTTCTAATCATGGCCCTATGTGTACCTGTAATTCTATGGGCCGCCGCCGCCAGCAATGCCCCCACCTCCCCAGATTACTATGCGCTGGGTATTGGCATGGTGACCGGCGGGCATGGAGCCATTCTCGGTTATATTGCTGGCTTGGCCGGCGCCAGCGGCATGCTGATTGTGGCCACCCTAGCCTTGTCTGGGATGTGCCTGAACCACTTGGTACTGCCGGTCAGCCCGTTGCATCGGGGTCAAAACCTATACCGAAACTTGTTGTGGACCCGGCGCATTCTGATCGCCGCCATTCTCGCCCTAGCCTATCTGTTCTATCGTTTCACCGGCACCGAGCACACCTTGGTTGAGCTGGGCGTGCTGTCGTTCGTTGCCACCCTGCAGTTTGTCCCCGGACTGATCGGTGCTCTGTTCTGGCCTTCGGGCAACCGCAACGGTTTATTTGCCGGTCTCGTTCTTGGCTTCCTGCTATGGCTACTGTTATTGCTGCTGCCCATCACCTACCCACAATGGCAATTTCAAGGGCTCATGGAATTGCTCGGCATGCGCTTCCAAACCGGCGCCAACCAATGGCACCACGTGGCCATTGTTTCGGTCACCGCCAACACATTGCTGTACGCCATCATCTCCATTGTTACCCCGATGTCGCAGGCAGAGCAAAACGCCGCCCAAGCCTGTGCTGTGGGTAGCTTACGCCGCCCCTACCGATGGGAACTGAAAACCAAAAGCGTAGACAACTTCATTGAAGCGCTGACCCAACCGCTGGGTCCGATCACCGCCACACGTGAAGTAGAAATGGCGCTGCGCGACCTGCGCCTGCCGCGCACAGAAACACGCCCCTACGCCTTACGGCGGCTGCGCGATCAGCTAGAAACCAACCTTTCCGGCCTGCTAGGACCATCAGTATCGCACCAGTTGATGGACGACCATTTACCTTACCTGCCCGAAGAGCAGCAACGCTCCAGCGAAGATATCCAGTTTATTGAGTCACGCTTGGAGCAATACCGTGATCGACTCTCCGGGCTAGCGGCAGAGTTAGACAGCCTGCGTCGCTTCCATCGCCAAACACTACTCGAGCTGCCCATGGGGGTTATCTCGCTGGGCGCGGACCGGGAGATCATCGGCTGGAACCGGGCTATGGAAGAATTAACGGGGATTACTGCCGCCGGCACTATCGGCTCCCGATTAGCGGACCTAGCTTCACCGTGGGGCGAATTCCTGACCCAGTTCAGCCGTGATGACAACCCGCACCAACCGCAGCAATCTTTGGAGGTGGACCGACAGACCCGCTGGCTAAGCCTCCATAAATCCGAAGTCCTTGGCACCGGCACCTCGGAACAAGCCGGCGGCCAGGTGGTGGTAATTGAGGACATTACCGAGCTGCGCCAAATGGAAGCCCATCTGACTCATAATGAACGGCTTGCCTCTATCGGCCGACTAGCCGCCGGTATCGCCCACGAAATTGGCAACCCGGTTACCGCCATCGCCTGCCTCGCCCAGAATTTAGACAGTGAAACCGACGCCGAAGAACAACTGGAATCGAGCCAGCAAATCCTTGAACAAACCCGCCGCATTACCCGTATCGTGGAATCACTGGTCACCTTTAGCCATTCAGGGGGCATCAGGCACAGCCAGCATGTGCCAGTAAATATCCGCGACACCGTGGATGAAGCCGTATCTCTGTTACTGCTGGATCCAGACCACCGCCAGCAACCCTTCGACAACCGAAGTAAACCCGAACACTGGGTTCAAGGCGACCCTCAGCGCCTACTACAGGTATTCATCAATCTGCTGGGTAACGCCGCCGACGCCAGTATTGATAAACAACCGGTAGTCATTCTCAGCAACGCCACCGATCAAGCAGTGAATGTGATTGTGGAAGATCAAGGCCACGGCATTCCTGAAGAATTGCGCGACGCTCTATTTGAGCCTTTTGTTACCAGTAAGCCCCCTGGTCGCGGAACAGGCCTTGGGTTGGCACTGGTTTACAGTATTATCAAAGAGCACTTGGGCTCGATTCAGGTGGAAAGCCCTGTTGCTGAACAGGGCGGCACACGGTTTATTATTCAACTACCCATGCACACTCCTACCGACGGGGCGTAATACGCCGTTGAAAGACAGGACAGGATCAAGCCATTCATGAGTCACATTCTGATTGTTGAAGATGAGCCCGTTATTCGCGGCGCTCTGCGCAAGCTGCTGGTACGCCATGAACACTCGGTAGAAGAAGCGGAATCCGTTGAGCAAGCCCTCGAGAACAACCTCAATCAGTTCGACCTGATCATCAGCGACCTGCGCCTACCCGGTGAACCCGGCACCAATCTGATCGAGGCGGCTGGCAATACGCCAGTGCTGATCATGACTAGCTATGCCAGCCTACGCTCTGCGGTGGACGCCATGCGACTGGGCGCAGTGGATTACATTCCCAAGCCCTTTGACCACGATGAAATGCTACTCGCCGTGGACCGGGTGCTGAAAGAGGGTCGGCTAAACCGGGGCAACCGTGCCTTACGGCGCGATTTGGAGCGCAGTTTTCCTGTCCGCAATATGGTCGGAGACAGCCCCGCTATGCAGGAACTCAAGCACCGCATCAGCCGTGTGGCGCCCACCAACACACCGGTTCTGATTATGGGCGAGGCAGGCACAGGCAAAGAGCTCACCGCCCGCGCTTTGCACGAACACAGCAAACGAATCAACGGGCCTCTCGTATCAATACAGTGCGCAGCACTGCCCAAGAACCTGCAACTCACCGAACTCTTCGGCGATGATGAACAGCCCGGGCGAATCGAAGAGGCGGATGGGGGAACCTTGTTTCTTGATGAAGTAGGAGAGCTCGCCAGCGATGTGCAAAGCCGCCTGTTGACCTTGTTAACCCATCATGAAATTCACCGGCAAGGGTCTCTGTCCCCCCGCCGTGTCGACGTGCGCATTCTTGCCAGTAACCAACTGGATTTACCCAACCGAATTACTGACGGCAGCTTCCGTCAAGACCTTTATTACCGACTCAACGTCATGGAACTGACCCTTCCTCCGCTCAGAGACCGACACGAAGACCTAGAGCCTCTAGCTAACGCACTGCTGGCAAGGGGCAGTGAGAAACTCAACCGCCCAAACCTACATTTTACGCCACAAGCCTTGGGAGCCATGCACAGCTACAGCTGGCCCGGCAATGTACGTGAACTGGAAAATGTTATCGAGAGAGCCATTATTCTCACCGAAGAAGACGGTATCGGTCCTGCTCAATTGGGTCTAAACCCTAGCCGCCCCCCCCAACGAGTCAGCCGAGCAAGTCTAGACCCCAGCGAAGACCTGTCTCTGGAGGACTATTTCACCCGTTTCGTGATGGAAAATCAGGACAGCATGACCGAAACCGAGTTAGCTCAGAAATTGGGCATAAGCCGGAAAAGCCTATGGGAACGACGCCAACGGCTGGGAATACCGCGCAAGAAGTCCAGTATTCGACGCTAAACCAACCCGAGCTGACCACAAAGCCCAACTCGCCAATTATTAATGGTTAATCCAGAAAAACCTTAATTTAAGACACGAAAAAAGAAATAGGATCAGAAACACGCCCCCAAAGCACCTCAAGTGTTACCGCCCTACACAAGCAGGTAACACAAACGTTACCTGACCCTGACCGCATTTAAGATTGGTTCCCAGTAAAAATGTAAGGCCATGATTTTAATCATTTTTTCGATCAGTTGCATTACCAGGGGGGGACGGGCACTATGAATTCCACGCCAGCAAACAACAACAACAAGGGCGTTAAGGCTTAAACAATAACAACAAGAAAGAAGAACAATAATTTCACGAGCCGATGCAGCGCAGCTGCAACTGATGATTGCAGCAAAAGGCAGAAAACAACACAAACAATAATAATAAACAGAATCAGCGCAAAATATGGGAGTCACAACTTCGGTTGTGGCTCCTTTTTGCTTTCAGGTCTGCGCTCACTCGCCGCCGGCTTGGCCTACTACACCAAAGACATCTCAACTGGCGAAAAAAAGTGCTACTATCTCCGCCTTATTGCTTAATTTAAAGGCCGAATTTTTCGCATGCCCTGCAAGCTTCTCAAACATATGACACGCTGGTTTACTCCAAGTTCCGCAGATTCTGCCGGCCCGCTGGAACCCCGCGTCATTCCTCGCGATCAACATCCCATTTCCCGCCAGCAAGTTTCCCGCGCCGCCCTTAATGTGCTCTACGGGTTACACAAGGGAGGATTTGAGGCTTATCTGGTCGGGGGCTGCCTGCGCGACATCCTCTGCGGTCGCGAACCCAAGGATTTTGACGTTTCCACCAATGCCACCCCGGAACAGGTACAGCGCCTTTTCAAGCGCAGCCGCATTATTGGTCGACGCTTTCAAATCGTTCATGTTCGCTTTGGTCGCGAAGTCATTGAAGTCTCCACATTTCGAGCCAAGGCCAGTGACGACAACCAGGACCGAAATAAGCACCATGCTCATGAAGAAACCGGCATGGTACTGCGCGATAACACCTGGGGCAGCATAGAAGAAGACGCCCTGCGTCGCGATTTCACCATCAACGCCCTGTACTACAATATTGCTGATTTTTCCCTGCATGATTTTGTCGGCAGCATGGAAGATATTGACCAGGAAACAATCCGCCTGATTGGTGACCCGGAGCAACGCTTTCGCGAAGACCCTGTACGTATGCTGCGCGCGGCCCGTTTCGCCGCCAAACTGGGCTTCGAAATAGAAAAAAGTACCGCCAGTCGCATCCCAGATATGGCTGAATTATTGCTGCAGGTACCTTCCGCACGTCTATTTGACGAGGTACTCAAACTCTTCCTCAGCGGCCACGCCCGAGCATCGTATGAACAGCTACAAGAACTGGGCCTGTTCCGCTTCCTATTTCCGGAAACCCAGCAAGCACTGGAAGGAGACCAAGGCAAGACGTGGGAGGCCATGCTACTGGCCGCTATGGACAACACCGACCGCCGTCTGCTGATGGATAAGCCCGTTACTCCCGCTTTTATCTATGCAGTATTATTGTGGCCGGTGATCCAGCAGCGTCTTACCGGTTACTTGTCTAGTGGCCTACCCCCGGCACAGGCACTACACAAGTCCGCCACCAGGGCCCTCAACCTGCAAATCAAGCACACCGCTATCCCCCGTCGTTTCTCCACCGTGATGCGAGAAATGTGGGAGCTACAGCTGCGGCTGGACAAACGTGCCGGCCGGCGTGCTGATGCGATGATGGAGCACCCTCGTTTCCGGGCCGCCTACGATTTCCTATTATTGCGCGAGCAATGCGGTGAAATTGAACCAGGATTAGGCGACTGGTGGACCCGCTACCAGGAAGAAGATGAGAGCGGTCGCCGGGAAATGATCAGCGAACTAGGCAACCGCGGAGGCGGCAACAACAAACGTCGTCGCCGCCGGCGCCGGCCAAAGCCTGCTGCAGATAATTGATGCAAGCGTTTATTGGGCTTGGAAGCAACCTGGATCAGCCGGCACAACGGCTGACCAGCGCCTTGCTGGCCATGGCACACCTGCCTGGCCTTACCTTGCAACACCATTCCCGCCTGTATACTAGCGCCCCCATTGGCCCGCAGGACCAACCCGATTACGTCAACGCTGTCGCCGAAGTGCAAAGCTCATTAACGCCACATGCCTTGCTCAATAGCCTGCAGGCCTTAGAACTGGCCGCCGGCCGTCAACGCTTGCGTCATTGGGGGGAGCGAACCCTCGACCTAGATATTCTATTACTCGGTGATCAACGCATTGACACCGTCGACCTTCAGGTCCCCCATCCGCAAATGACCCAACGCGCTTTTGTGCTTCACCCGCTACTGGAAATCGCACCTCACTGCATCTTGCCCGATGGCACCGCTCTGAGTAGTTTCCTCGATCAGGTAACCGAACAAACGCTTTCACCGCTATCAGAACTGGATCGCGATGCACTCATCGACTGAATTAACCTTAACTGAACGAATTGAACAGCGCCGGCAAGCAGGCACCCTGCCTCGCTTTATCGCTGTGGAAGGCCCCATTGGGGCAGGGAAAACCAGCCTGGCCAAGCGGCTGGCCATGACCTTTGGCTATGATTTGTTACTAGAGCAAGCCGACGACAACCCCTTTCTGACCCGCTTCTATCAGGACCCGACCCGCTACGCGCTGCAGACCGAACTTTTCTTCTTGTTTCAGCGGGCGGACCAGCTGCGTCAGGTCCAGCAACAGGATCTATTTGCCGGCCCTCGGATTGCGGACTTTCTGATCGACAAAAACCGGCTGTTTGCTCAGGTCACTCTCGATGAAGATGAATTTCAGCTGTATAGCAATGTAGATGACCATCTAACGGTGGACGCTCCCCGCCCGGATCTAGTGATTTACTTGCAAGCCCCCTCTCAGGTGCTGCGCCAACGTATCGGCCACCGGGGCAACAATTTCGAGCAGGGTATTGCCAGCGATTATCTGGATAAACTCAGTAACGCTTATACCGAATTCTTCCATTTTTACGACCGCGCCCCGCTGCTCATCGTCAACGCAGCGGAGATAGACCTGGTCAACCATGATCGAGACTATCAGCAGCTGATCAGCGAGTTACTGGACATCCGCTCCGGTCGCCACTATTTTAACCCCCGGCCACTGGTAGGCTGAAAAACTAGCTTCGAGCTACAGGCTTCAAGCTACAACGCGACATGGCCCTGTGCGTACTATAGCCGGGAAGCCCAAAGGACGTTTGCGCGTGGGCATATTGCTCCGAAGCCTGACAGACTTGACCGTGTTGTAGCTTGAAGCCTGTAGCTCGTCCCTGAATTTCCCTGGGAGGTATCCCATGTCCATTACCATTCGAACCCTGCAAAAGCGCAAACAGGACGGTGGCAAATTTTCCGTGCTAACCGCTTACGACGCCTGTTTTTCCCGACTCATTTCCGAGGCTGGCGTAGAAGCGATTCTGGTCGGCGACTCCCTAGGCAATGTTATCCAGGGCCAGACCAGCACTGTACCGGTGACACTGGAGCAAATGGTCTATCACACCCAATGCGTGGCCCGGGGCAATCAAGGCAGTTTGATCATTGCCGACATCCCGTTTATGGGGGCTGCCACCCTGGAGCGCACGCTGAACGCTGCCACCGCGCTGATGCAAGCCGGCGCCAACATGGTAAAACTAGAAGGCAGCGCCTGGCTGGCTGAAGCCATCGAGGTTCTCAACCGTAACGGCGTTCCGGTCTGCGCGCATATGGGCCTGACCCCGCAAGCGGTGAACTCATTGGGCGGCTACCGGGTGCAAGGTAAGGATGACGACGGTGCCGCAGAGCTGCTCAACGCCGCCAAGATTCTCGATCAAGCAGGCACAGCCCTGTTTGTTCTGGAATGCGTACCGCGAGCGCTGAGCGCAGAGATCACCCGTGAAGTTGCGGCACCGGTCATCGGTATCGGGGCCGCCCCGGAATGCGATGGCCAGGTGCTGGTGATGCATGACATGCTCGGCATCAGCCCCGGCAAACCTGCCCGTTTCGTCCGTAACTTTATGGCCGAGACTGGCGATATGCGCGCAGCGTTCAAGGCCTATGACGACGCGGTGAAAGACGGCAGTTTCCCGGCCGACGAACATTGTTTTTAAAATAGCGACAAGCTATAGCGCGAATCAAGGCACGACATACGAAAGCGCGTCGATGATCAGGGTAAACCCAGCTGAGGATGGGCTGGGCCCTGGCCGGTTGGCATAGTATCTTCCACGTTGTGTAGCTTCTTATACCCTGAGGTTCCTAATGCAAACCGCTCATTCCGTCGCCCAGGTGCGCGAACATGTGCGCGGCTGGCACCGCAAAGGCCAGTCCGTAGGCTTTGTCCCCACTATGGGCAACCTGCACGATGGCCATATCAGCCTGGTTCGAGAAGCCCGAACCCGCTGTGATGTGGTCGTGGTATCGATTTTTGTCAATCCCACCCAGTTCGGGCCTAACGAAGATTTCGACCGCTACCCGCGCACCCTGGATGCGGACGCCGCGGCTCTAGTCGAGGCCGGTGCAGATCTACTGTTCGCTCCGTCAGTGGAGGAGATGTATCCGCTAGGTCAAAACCAGACCTGGGTGGACGTAGATCAGCTGGGCGACCATCTGTGCGGCGCCAGTCGCGAAGGGCACTTCAGAGGTGTCACAACGGTAGTTTCCAAGCTCCTCAACATCGTGCAACCAGACGTGGCCATCTTCGGTGAAAAGGACTTCCAGCAACTAGCTATTCTGCGCCGCATGTGTGAAGAACTGCTGTTCCCAGTGAAGATTGTCGGTGCTGCCACCAGTCGCGAAACCGACGGACTGGCACGCAGCTCCCGCAACGGCTTTCTGAGCGAAAGTGAGCGCACACTCGCGCCCCAGCTCTATGCTCACCTGCAACAGGTAAAAACGGAGATTATCGGCGGAGAACGAAATTATCGCGCGCTGGAAAGCCGGACTAGCCAATCACTGAATAGCACTGGATTCAGCGTTGACTATATCACCATCGCCAACGCCAGAACCCTTGCTCCGGCTGGGCCAGACGACACTGACCTAATCGTCGCGGTAGCTGCTAAACTGGGGTCAACACGATTGATCGACAATATATCGTTGGCCGTTGTGCGTGACCGGTGATTCATGCATACTTCCGGCCCCTTGAAGTGCCTGCATGCCATATAATATGGCGTATACAGCAGGCTTCGGGTCGCTTGAGAGGTAACCAACATGCAGTGCACCATGCTGAAAGCAAAACTCCATCAGGCTCGTGTCACCCACGCGGAACTTGAATACGAAGGCTCCTGCGCCATTGATGGTGATCTGATGGACATGGCGGGTATCCTGGAATACGAACAGATCCAGATCTATAACATCGATAACGGTGAGCGTTTCGAAACCTACGCAATCCGCGGCGAAGCCGGGTCCAAAATCATCTCCGTCAACGGTGCTGCAGCCCATAAGGCCCAGCCTGGCGATCGCGTAATTATTTGTGCCTACGCCAACTACACTAGCGCGGAGCTAATCAACTTCAAACCCAGCCTGATTTACATGGCTGAGGGCAATGAAGTGAAGGGCACCAGCAATGCCATTCCGGTTCAGGTTGCCTGATCCCGGGGTTCGCATGAAGAATTATTGAAACGCCGGCCCAACCGGCGTTTTTTTTTGCCACTTCCTGCCTTCGCTTAAGGACGTGCAAGCCTAAGAGAAAGGGCGTCGATGCCCAACTCCACTTTTACCCGCTCGTTTTTTATCTTTTTAACTGCCGACCTTCTTCTGCACTTGAGCATTGGCCTTCAAGTAACGCTTTGTTTACTCTTGGCATACCATGTCTACCCCCCGCTAGCACCTTTATAAGACCATGGTGGAATACACCCGAGCTAGCGCAACGATAATAATGATGAAAACTGGCTGGCAGTATCCCAAGGAGGCCCCAATGTCCCAAGTACATATTCACCCTGTTCCCGCCGACTATAAAAAGCAAACACTGATGGATCGCGAGACTTACGATCGCTGGTACAGCCAATCCATTAATGATCCGGGCACCTTCTGGGCCGAGCGCGCAGAACAGCTTCTGGACTGGAAAACTCCGTGGGACACGGTAAGCGAATGGGACTTTAACGAAGGCCGGGCCGCTTGGTTCAAAGGCGCCACCCTCAACGCCTGTTACAATTGTGTCGACCGCCACCTGCCGGAACGGGCCAACCAGACCGCCATTATCTGGGAGGGCGACGAGCCAGATCAGGACAAACACATAAGCTATCAACAGCTGTTCGAGGAAGTGAGCAAGTTCGGCAATGTGCTCAAGAATCGAGGTGTTAAGAAAGGCGATCGCGTTGTCATCTATATGCCGATGATTCCGGAAGCGGCCTACGCCATGCTGGCCTGCGCTCGCATTGGCGCCATCCACTCTGTTGTCTTTGGCGGTTTCTCGCCGGAAGCTCTGAAAGACCGCATTCTCAATGCTGAGGCTTGCGCTCTGATTACCGCCGACGAAGGGGTACGCGGTGGCAAAACCATCCCGCTGAAAGTAAATGCAGACAAGGCCCTAGACGGTATCGACTGTGTTCACACCTGCCTGACCGTAAAGCGCACCGGCGGAGATGTGGATTGGCAAGCACCGCGAGATGTCTGGTACCACGAGGCCATGGCGGATGCGTCCAGCGATTGCGAACCGGAGTGGGTCGAGGCTGAAGACCCATTATTCACCCTCTACACCTCTGGCTCCACCGGCAAACCCAAAGGGGTTGTCCACACCACCGCCGGCTATTTGCTCAACACTGCTCTAACCCATAAATACGTGTTCGACTATCAGGACGGGGACATCTACTGGTGCACCGCCGATGTGGGCTGGATCACTGGACACAGCTACATTGTTTACGGCCCGCTGGCTAACGGCGCCACCACGCTGATGTTCGAAGGCGTGCCCACCTACCCGGACGCCTCACGCTGCTGGCAGGTAGTCGACAAGCACAAGGTAAACATTTTCTACACCGCGCCTACCGCTATTCGCGCCCTCATGGGGCTGGGCGATGCCCCTGTGGAACAAACCTCCCGCGCCAGCCTGAAGCTGCTGGGCACCGTGGGCGAACCCATCAACCCGGAAGCCTGGGAGTGGTATTACAGGGTAGTCGGTGACAGCCGCTGCCCGATTGTAGACACCTGGTGGCAAACTGAAACCGGCGCCATCATGATTGCGCCGCTACCCGGCGCAGTGGACCTGAAAGCCGGGTCTGCCACTCTGCCCATGTTCGGGGTGCAACCCGGCCTAATGGACCCTGACGGTAACGAACTGGACGGTGCCGCCTCCGGCAACCTAGTGCTCAAGGCCAGTTGGCCTAGCCAAATTCGCACCGTCTATGGCGATCACCAACGCCTAATCGATACCTACTTCAGTGCCTACAAGGGCTGCTACTTCACTGGCGACGGCGCCCGCCGCGATGAAGATGGCTACTACTGGATTACTGGCCGGGTGGATGACGTGCTCAACGTGTCTGGCCACCGCCTAGGCACAGCTGAAATCGAATCCGCTCTAGTACTACACCCCAGCATCTCTGAAGCGGCCGTGGTGGGCTACCAGCATGACGTAAAAGGGCAAGGGATCTATGCCTACGTATCGTTAATGGCCGGCAAGGAAGGCAGCGAAGAACTGGTCAAGGCTCTCCGCGACCTAGTGACACAGGAAATTGGGCCCATCGCCAAGCCCGACCTGATTCACTTTGCACCGGGCCTGCCGAAAACCCGCTCTGGCAAAATCATGCGCCGTATTTTACGCAAAATCGCCGCGGATGAACTGGATAGCCTGGGCGACACCTCCACCTTAGCTGATCCCAGCGTGGTTGATCAGCTCATCGATAACCGCCAAAACAAGTAAGCCGCAACAGGAAACGGCGCAATTTCTGCGCCGTTTTCATTCCCACTGTGACTAATTGATGACCTACCGCTTCTCTGCATTTTCCATTGCGGGCACCCTAGGCGACTATTTGATATTCGTTGTTTGGGGCACTCACGTTGCTGCGTATAGCTTCAAACACACACTGCCATGCCTCTACGTCTTCAGGGTTCGCTGCCGAGCCTGGCAACGTTGGCACCTAGAACCCTAGCGCAGGCTTTGCCGCTTCCGTCAACTATCGCAAATAGCAGCGACTATCATTCGAATCAGCGTAGTTCGGATGCCACCAAAGGCAGGCATTTCTCAAGTGGAGATTGAGGGCGTGCTGCTCACCAAGACCCTTTGGCCTCTGCGCCCCCCTCCCGCCGTCTGTAGCGCCAAATCACAACCATAGATAACCGGCAAACCAAGCAAGCACCCAGCATAAAAAAAGGCCGGCAAATGCCGACCCTTTTTTGAAACCACAAGGCAGAAATTAATCTTCCTTAGCTTCCTTCATCGACAGTTTGATACGGCCACGCTGGTCCACATCAAGGACTTTCACCTTAATGATCTCACCTTCGTTCACGTAATCAGTCACTTTCTCAACACGCTCTTCAGCGATCTGGGAGATGTGCAGCAGGCCTTCAGTGCCGGGCATGATCGCCACGAACGCACCGAAATCAACAACCCGCGTTACCTTGCCTTCGTAGATTGCACCCACTTCAGCTTCCGCGGTAATCTCTTCTACGCGACGGACCGCTTCATCGGCTTTTTCACGGGTTTCACCGTAGATCTTCACGCTACCATCGTCTTCAATGTCAATGGTACAACCCGTTTCCTCGGTGAGGGCACGAATAGTCGCGCCGCCTTTACCGATCACATCACGGATCTTGTCCGGGTTGATCTTCAAAGTCAGCAGAGTCGGCGCGTTGTCAGATACCTCAGAGCGCGACTCGGCAATCGCCTTATTCATCTCACCCAGGATATGCAGACGACCGGCATTTGCCTGGTTCAGCGCTTTCTCCATGATCTCTTCGGTAATGCCTTCGATCTTGATGTCCATCTGCAAAGCAGTCACACCACGGGCGGTACCAGCCACCTTGAAGTCCATGTCGCCAAGGTGATCTTCATCACCCAGAATATCGGACAGCACTGCATAACGGCCGTCTTCTTCCTTCACCAGGCCCATGGCAATACCGGCCACCGGCGCGGTCAACGGCACACCAGCGTCCATCAACGCCATGGAAGTGCCACACACGGACGCCATGGAAGAAGAACCGTTGGACTCAGTGATCTCAGAGACCACACGAATCGTGTAAGGGAAGTCCTGCACGCTAGGCACAACGGCTTCCACACCACGGCGGGCCAGGCGACCGTGACCGATTTCACGACGCTTGGGAGAGCCGATGAAGCCCGTCTCACCCACACAGTATGGAGGGAAGTTGTACTGCAGCATGAAGTGGTCCTGGTGGGACCCTTCCAGCGCGTCGATGAACTGCGCATCGCGCATACCACCCAATGTGGCAGTGACGATCGCCTGGGTCTCACCACGGGTGAATAACGCAGAGCCATGAGTTTTCGCCAAAGTGCCCACTTGGCAATCAATAGCACGCACCGCATCCAAAGCACGACCATCAATACGCGGCTTGCCGGATACCACGGCTTCACGCACCACGCTCTTTTCGATCTTGCCGAACAGGTCTTTCACTTCGTCGGCTTCCGGCGCACCGTCTTCACCGGTGGCAAACTCAGCCACACAAGCATCACGCAGCTCGCCCACTTTGGCGTAACGGGCCATCTTCTCGGTAATGGTGTAAGCCTCGCCCAACGCCGCCGCGAACTTATCTTTGATCGCCGCTTTCAGGGTCTCGTTCTGCTCAGCCGGTTTCCAGTCCCACGTTTCAGTGCCCACTTCGGCAGCGAACTCCTTGATGCCCTGGATCAGCGGCTGCATTTCCATATGGCCGAACAATACCGCGCCCAGCATTTGGTCTTCAGACAGCTCCTGCGCTTCGGATTCCACCATCAATACAGCAGGTTCGGTACCTGCAACAACTAAGTCCAGTGCAGACTCAGCCAACTCGGAATAGCTAGGGTTGAGGATGTACATTCCATCCTTGTAGCCCACCCGTGCAGCACCAATCGGGCCACTAAAAGGAATTCCGGAAATAGATAAGGCAGCGGACGTACCGATCAAGGCTGCAATATCCGGATCGCGGTTTTTGTCGGAAGACATCACCGTAGCCACAACCTGCACTTCATTCATGAAGCCCTTTGGGAACAGCGGGCGAATCGGGCGGTCGATGAGTCGGCAGGTCAGCGTTTCTTTTTCGCTAGGACGACCTTCACGCTTGAGGAAGCCACCGGGTATACGGCCGGTTGCATAGGTCTTTTCCTGATAGTTAACGGTCAGGGGAAAGAAGTTCTGCCCTGGATTGGCTTCTTTTCTACCCACTACGGTGACCAACACTTGGGTGTCACCGATACGGACCATGACAGCGGCGGTTGCCTGGCGAGCAATTTGCCCGGTTTCCAAGGTTACCGTGTCACGGCCAAACTGAATTTGCTTGGTAATTTTATTGAACATATCTCGTCTCTTCTCTCTTCTTCACGACAATCTTCAAGGCCCATGCCTCTGACATACACTCTTCTTTCGTTCACGCATGATATCGAGAAACGCACCACGCATCACTCAGTATCATGGCTAAGGCTGCGCGGCCTTTTCCCCGCACCCTAAAACAACAAAAGCCCGGCTATGCCGAGCTTCTGTTGTTGTAACTTTGATCCATGCCTTAGCGGCGCAGACCCAGCTTTTCGATCAGCTGCAAGTAACGGGTGCGGTCTTTCTTGGCCAGGTAGTCCAGCAGCTTACGACGCTGGTTTACCATGCGGATCAGGCCACGACGGCTGTGGTGATCCTTCTTGTGGCCTTTAAAGTGATCCTGAAGACCATTGATATTGGCGCTCAGCAAAGCGACTTGAACTTCCGGGGACCCGGTATCATTCTCTTTGCGGCCATGCTCTTTCAGAATTTCAGCTTTTTGTTCAACGGTTAACGCCATGATGCTTCTCCAATATGCTCAATTAAGGTCACGGCCAGCCATGCATATTTATAGCTGCCGTCATTATCGGGCGAATCTCCTCAAGAGGCTCCGCCTGCAACCAGACGACGGGGAGCAATCCGCCCGTCTTCCAATACTTCTCCGACACCCAGAAATTCACCACTGGACGCCTGATAAACGCTAACCCAGCCGTCCAGAGGGCGGTCTGAGGCCATCACCGGCTGCCCTTGCTGCAAGTAGTAAGCAGCATTGTCACCCAACTCAACGCGCGGCCAGTCTGCCACGCTGGTGGATAAAGGCAAGAGCAGCTCATCGATTGCCTCAAAACCACCGGTTTCCTTGATTTTACCCAGCTGCTCTAAGGTCAGCATTCGCTCTGCCGGGTAAGGTCCCGCAGACAGGCGATGTAGAGCGGTCACATGCCCGCCGCACCCTAACAGAGCCCCTGTATCTTCCACCAGTGAGCGCACATAGGTGCCTTTAGAGCAGTCCACCTCGAACTCCAGCTCATCGCCGTCGATACGTAGAATTCGCAAATCATAAATCGTCACCGGCCGAGGCTTACGCTCTACGGTGATACCCTCACGGGCCAGCTTATAGAGCGGCACACCTTCATGCTTAATCGCCGAATACATGCTTGGAATTTGCTCGATATCGCCCTTAAATGACAACAACGCCGCTTCAATCTGGGCGGCAGAGGCGGACACTTCCGTAGTGTTCACCACATTGCCGTCCGCATCGCCAGTTTCTGTAGTCACTCCCAGCTTGGCGGTTACTCGGTAGCTCTTGTCCGACTCCAACAGAAACTGGCTGAACTTAGTCGCCTCGCCGAAACAGATGGGTAGCATGCCCGTGGCCAACGGATCCAAGCTGCCAGTATGGCCCGCTTTAGCGGCAGCAAACATTTTTTTTGCCATTTGCAGCGCGCCATTACTGCTCACGCCGGAGGATTTATCCAATAACAGGATGCCGTTGAGATCACGGCCTCTAGGACGACGCTTTGCCACCTGACAGCTCCGAGTTACTCGTTGTTTCCGGTTTCGTCGTCTTCCGGACGCAGCTCCCGGTCTTCTGCCCGGGCCTCATCAATCAATTGCGATAGATGAGCAGCCCGCTCCGGGGTCATATCGTAATGGAAACGTAATTTGGGGGTAGTGCGGGTATTCAAGCCCTGGGCTAGGCTGCTGCGCAGAAAACCGCTGGCCTTGGTGAGCACCTCTTCGGCTTCTGCGCCGGCCTCCTCGCCCTGTCCCAGCAAGGTGAAATACACCTCAGCATAGGACAGATCACGGGAAACCGTTACATCCTGAATCGTCGCCAGATTGACTCGAGGGTCCTTCATTTCGAACTGCAACAACCGGGACAACTCGCGCTGAATCTGATCAGCGACTCGGTCAGTGCGGTTAAAGCCTTGGGGGCGGCGATGACGGCTCATAGCAAGGTTCGGGCACGCTTTCCCTTACAGGAAGCGAGCCACCTCCTTCACTTCGAAGACTTCGATCTTATCGCCTTCTTTCACGTCATTATAGCTTTTCACTGCGATGCCACACTCCATGCCGTTACGCACTTCCGGTACATCGTCCTTAAAGCGACGCAGAGACTCCAACTCGCCCTCGAAGACCACCACATCATCGCGCAGAACGCGGATCGGACGGTTCCGGTACAACGTACCTTCCACCACCATACAACCGGCAACAGCACCAAACTTGGAAGAGCGGAACACATCGCGCACCTGAGCCACACCAAGAATTTCTTCGCGTTTTTCCGGAGCAAGCAAACCGCTCATGGCTTGCTTCACGTCATCGATCAGTTCGTAAATTACGCTGTAATAGCGCAGATCAATGCCTTCCTGTTCGCACACTCGCTTAGCTTTGGAATCAGCACGAACGTTGAAGCCCAGCAAGACACCTTCACTGGTCATCGCCAAGTTAACGTCGGATTCGTTGATCGCCCCCACGCCACTGGACACCAGGTTCACTTTCACTTCGTCTGTACCCAGGTCATTCAGGGCGCTGGTCAGCGCTTCCAGAGAACCGCGTACATCGGTCTTCAACACGATATTGACGGTTTTGGTCTCTGCACTGCCCATATTTTCAAACAGGTTTTCCAGTTTGGACGCCTGCTGACGCTTAAGCTTAAGCTCACGGTCACGTTCCTGACGGAACTCAGCCACTTCCCGCGCCTTACGCTCATCTGTCACAACCTGGATCTGCTCACCGGCTTCCGGTGCGCCATTTAGGCCAAGCACTTCTACAGGAATAGATGGGCCAGCCTTCTTGATGGCTTTACCGTTTTCGTCAACCATCGCACGCACACGGCCAAAATGAGCACCGGCCAGTAGCATATCGCCGATCTGAAGCTCGCCACCCTGCACCAAGATAGACGCTACCGTTCCGCGGCCTTTCTCAATGCGAGATTCAATCACAACGCCGGTCGCGGAACCGGAGGCCTGAGCTTGCAGCTCTAGCAATTCTGATTGCAGAAGGATCGCATCCAGCAGGTCATCAACGCCCTCGCCAGAGTGAGCAGAAACGTTAATGAACTGGTATTCACCGCCCCACTCTTCCGGGATTACATCCTTGGTGGCCAATTCGTTACGCACCCGGTCCGGGTCTGCCTGTTCTTTATCAATCTTGTTGACCGCAATTATAATCGGCGCACCCGACGCTTTCGCGTGGTTGATCGCTTCTTCGGTCTGCGGCATTACACCATCATCGGCGGCAACAACAATCACCACGATATCAGTGGCTTTAGCTCCACGGGCACGCATGGCAGTAAAGGCAGCGTGACCAGGCGTGTCGAGGAAGGTAATCATGCCTTTCTCGTGCTCAACGTGATACGCACCAATGTGCTGGGTAATACCGCCCGCTTCGCCGCTTGCCACCTTGGCTTTACGAATATAATCGAGCAGAGAGGTCTTACCGTGGTCCACGTGACCCATAATGGTCACAACGGGAGCTCGGTGCTCTGAATCCACACTGTCACGGGTTACCAAATCAGCAGCCAGATGATCTTCCAGCAACTCTTCTTGCCCTTTACTGGCAACGGGCTTATGGCCCATCTCTTCTACCAGCAAGAACGCGGTTTCCTGATCAATCGGCTGGTTAACCGTGGCCATTTCGCCCATTTTCATCAAGGACTTAATTAAAGACTTGGCCTTGATGTTCATGCGTTGGGCCAGATCACCCACGGTAATTGTTTCTGGAACTTCGACTTCGTAGATTTTCTTCTCCGTCGGTGTTTTAAAGCCATGCTGCTTATTCATGGAGCTTTTCATCTTACCGTGCACAACGCCTGCCACCTTGGGCTTGCGGCGACGACGGCGAGACTGGCGCTCCTCACGCTGATAGCTGGCTTCCTGCGCGGCATTAACAATGGATGAGCCCTTGTCATCTTCCACCGCAGGTTTTTTCTCTTCCTGCTCGCCACGCTGCTCCAGCTCAGCCGCAATACGGGCGGCCTCTTCAGCGGTACGGCGAGCGGCTTCTTCTTCCGCTTTCTTGCGAGCTTCTGCTTCCTGCTTACGCTTGGCCTCATCCGCTTCACGCTGTTTGCGCTCGGCTTCTTCTCGCTTGGCCTTTTCTTCCGGCGTTTCTTCCTTCGCAGGTTTCTTGGTTGCAGAAACTTTTGGCACAGAAACACGCTTACTTTTTTCTTCCGCTGCTTTTTCGCCGGCCGCTTTGCGTTCTTGCTCAGCCTTAGCGCGAGCTTCATCTTCCTTCAGACGTGCAGCTTCATCATCCGCAGCACGCTTAGCCGCCTCTTGCGCTGCACGCTTCTCTTCTTCCGCGATCCGCGCAGCTTCTTCTGCCGCCAGGCGTTCCGCTTCTTCACGCTCTTCAGCTTCTACCACATCACGCTTCATGTAGGTGCGCTTCTTACGCACTTCCACATTCACGGTCTTAGACTTACCGGCAGCACCGGTGGTCTTAATGGTACTGGTGGACTTACGCTTCAGCGTAATTTTCTTACCACTACCTTCATCCTCGGCACCATGAGACTTGCGCAGATGCGCCAGTAGCTGCTGCTTCTGTTCATCTGAGACCACTTCGCTGGCATCGCCATGGGGCAACCCTGCGTCTTTCATCTGCGTAAGCAGCTTCTCGACGGGCGTCCCTACGATGTCGGCCAGTTTCTTTACGGTCGTTTCTGCCATGTCAGCAACACTCTCCTGTCCATCTCTGATGGTGCCTGCTTGTTCAGCCTGGAAATGGGCGTTACGCCCCGGCTTCGTCTTCACCTTCAAACCAAGGCGCGCGCGCAGTCATAATCAACTCGGCTGCACGCTCTTCGCTCAGGCCTTCAATTTCCAGCAGGTCATCCACTGCCTGTTCGGCGAGGTCTTCCATCGTAACAATGTCACGGGAAGCCAATTCAACAGCCAACTCGCGATCCATACCTTCCATGTTGAGAAGGTCTTCCGCGGGCTCGGCTTGATCAAACTTCTCTTCAGATACCAGGGCTTTAGTCAACAGCGCATCTTTGGCACGCTGGCGTAAAAGCTCTACGATCTCCTCATCAAAGCCGTCGATAGCCAGCATCTCTTCCTCTGGCACATAGGCCACTTCTTCAAGGGTAGAGAAACCTTCATCCACTAGCACACCCGCCACATCTTCATCTACTTCTAACTCGTTGATGAATGTTTGCAGGGCTTGCTCGGCTTCTTGTTCCTGTTTGCTCTCAGCGTCATCAATGGTCATGACGTTGAGTTCCCAGCCGGTTAACTCAGACGCTAGGCGAATGTTCTGCCCACTACGGCCGATAGCCTGGGCCAATGCAGACTCATCTTCCACGGCAATATCCATGGAATGGCTTTCTTCATCCATAACAATGGAAGCCACTTCCGCCGGCTGCATTGCATTAATCACTAGCTGTGCGGGGTTGTCGTCCCACAGGACAATATCGATACGCTCACCAGCCAGCTCATTGGAAACGGCCTGAACCCGCGCACCACGCATGCCTACGCAAGCGCCAACCGGATCAATACGCTGATCATTGGTCTTTACGGCAATTTTGGCTCGGGAGCCTGGATCACGAGCAGCGCCTTTAATTTCGATCAGCTCTTCACCGATCTCTGGCACTTCAATTTTAAACAGCTCCACCAACATGTCCGGGCAAGCACGGCTGGCAAACAGCTGCGGACCACGATTTTCTTCATTTACGCCCAGCAGATAGGCACGGACACGGTCGTTTTGGCGAACGGCCTCACGGGGAATCATGTGTTCACGAGTAATCAGTGCTTCGGCGTTGCCGCCCAAGTCCAGCACGATAGAATCACGGCTGGCTTTCTTTACCGTGCCACTGACCAAGTCGCCAATGCGATCACGATATTCCTCAACAATTTGACGACGCTCCGCTTCACGTACTTTCTGTACAATGACCTGCTTAGCAGTTTGCGCAGCAATACGACCAAAGGCTTCGGATTCAACTTCCTCTTCCCAGATGTCCCCGATCTGCAGAGACGTATCCTGCTCGTGGGCTTCATCCAATGTCAGTTGCTTACCGAATTCAAAGAGTTCTTCATCAGGCACTACGTGCCATACACGAAAGCTGCGGGCATTACCGGACTCACGGTCAATATCCACACGAATTTCCACGTCTTCTTGCTTGAACCGCTTCTTGGTAGCTGCCGCGAGAGCCAGTTCAATGGCCTCAAAAATTACGTCGCGGCTTACACCCTTCTCGTTTGATACGGTTTCCGCTACCAGCAGGATCTCTTTGTTCATGGCCAGGCCTTTACAAAGACTAAAGTTCTTCAGGGCGTACTCAATTGAAGCGGGGCTGCAACCGAGCACGATCTACCTGACTGTAAGGAACACGCAAGGTTTCGCCATCCAGCTCCACCACCAGCGTATCGCCATCCACGGCCACAATGGCCGCCGTCATTTTACGCTTGCCGCTTACCGGTGCCAGAAGCTTAAGTTGCACATCTTCACCGATATAATCGACATACTGCGTAATGTCGAACATGGGCCGATCCATCCCTGGCGAGGACACTTCAAGATTAAACTCACCGGGGATTGGATCTTCCACATCCAGCACGCCGCTCACTTCATGACTCACGGCCGCGCAATCATCTACCGAAATACCATCTGCATGGTCAATAAACACACGCAGAACAGCCCCGCGCCCCTGGATGTATTCCACACCCCAAAGCACGAAACCCAGATCTTCCACTACCGGAGCCAGCAGCTCGGTTAATTGTTCTGTGCGTTTTGACATAAATCTTTCCGCCGGTACAAACAAAAAATGGGCCCGAGGATGAACAGTAATTGCAGCATTCCCTGCAACGACCGCGGATCCACCGCCCATTTCCACCAACCGGGTCGGTTTGCAGATAACAAAAAGCCCCTACAAGAGGGGCTTTTTGTCCGCTTTGGACCAGAGATGTTTTTCTAGTCCGTCTAAGTGGTAGCGGGGGCAGGATTTGAACCTACGACCTTCGGGTTATGAGCCCGACGAGCTACCAGACTGCTCCACCCCGCATCAAAATCGAGCGCAAATAATACTCAGAGGCGCCCACTCTGTCAAGGCATTATCGAAAAAAGTATTTATTTTTCGAAGCCTTAGTATCAGGAAAAGCCACAGAACCTGATACTGACCAGCTTTCAAGCTGATCTTGGAAAAACCGATAATGCACATCGGTCTTTTTCCTTACGCTTCACTGACAACACTCGCCAGCAAAACGTTCCCTAATTGGTGCCGAAGGCCGGACTTGAACCGGCACGAGCGAAGCTCACTACCCCCTCAAGATAGCGTGTCTACCAATTCCACCACTTCGGCAAAGAACGCTTAACTTACTGCTCCGACTGAGGCACCTCAGTCGGGGCCGGGGATTCTACCTCAGCTTGAGGCACATCCGAAACTTCTTTTTGCTCTTCATTCGCATCCGGGGCCACTGGCACTTCAGTCATGCCCGCCGGAACCTCAGACGGAGACTCGTCAACAACAGGCACATCCTGGTGCTCAACGGTTTCCAGCTCCGGCAGAAAACTACGACTACTGTCCGCTTCCTGACGCGCCATCCAAGCCAAAACCAAACTGGTCACAAAGAATAGTGCCGCCAGTACTGCTGTGGCACGAGTAAGAAAGTTCGCCGACCCAGCACTACCAAAAACGGTTTGAGAACCGCCGCCGCCAAAGGAAGCACCCGCATCAGCGCCTTTACCGTGCTGAATTAGCACCAGACCAATCAGCCCAAGGGCTGCCAATACGTGTACTACATGAACAACAATATCCATAATGTCTCTAATTATTCCGCCGCCTGACAGATCGCAATAAAGCTGTCGGCTGTTAACGATGCCCCACCGATCAGACCCCCATCGATGTCTGACTGGGCAAATAGAAGGGCGGCATTATCCGCCTTTACGCTGCCGCCGTAAAGCAACCGCAGCGATTGAGCGATATCCGGGTCGTCTTTCGCTAAAAATTGACGCAAACAAGCGTGAACAGCTTGAGCCTGCTCGGGGCTAGCCGTCTTCCCAGTGCCGATCGCCCAGACCGGCTCATAGGCCACTATCGCATTAGCAAAAGCCGCAACGCCAACCGCATCCACAACCGCGCGTAATTGCCCACAGACGATGGTGTCAGTATTGCCAGAGTCACGCTCTTCCAGCGTTTCACCCACGCAAAGAATCGGCACCAGACCCGCAGCCTGAGCGTGGGCGAACTTGCTGGCAATCTGCGCATCCGTTTCACCGTATAACGCACGGCGCTCGGAATGCCCAATAATCACGTAACCACAGCCCACCTCGGCTAGCATCGGCGCAGATACCTCTCCGGTAAAAGCGCCATCCTCTTGCTCACTCACGTTCTGGCTACCGATACCAACGGCCCCCGGCATCGCAGATCTGGCCGCAGCCAAATACGGAAAAGGTGGACAGATGACCACCTCAGCAGCACCAGCATAACCCGCCAGAGCGTCTGCCATTTCGGTAAGCAAGTCCTTGCGCCCGTTCATTTTCCAGTTGCCCGCAACCAGAGGGGTTCTATTCATTATTGTCTCTCTTATCTGTAACTCGCTCACACACAATAGATATTCACGCTATGTATTGCGTGAAGCCTGCTGAGTGCCGCTTAATTGATTGCCTTTTCCACCACTTCGGCCAGCTCACGGCACAGGCTTTCCACCCGATCCACATCCTTGCCTTCAATCATCACCCGCACCAAAGGCTCAGTGCCGGAGGGTCGCAACAGGATACGGCCATTACCGGCCAGCCTATCTTCTACATCTGCCATGGCCGCCTGCACATCCCCATTTTCCATAAATCCATCACGATTTGGGCCACGTACATTGATCATCTTCTGGGGGAGCATGGACACGTCTGCGACAGACTCGGCCAAGCCTTGCTTACGACGGGACAAGGCCGCCAACACCTGCAATGCAGAGACGGTTCCATCCCCCGTGGTGGTGCAATCCAGGCACACCAGATGCCCGGAGGATTCGCCACCGATGTTCCAGCCACGCTTATCCAACTGCTCCATGACATAACGATCACCGACCTTGGCGCGTACAAATTCAATGCCTTCAGCCTGCAGCGCCAGCTCCAACCCGAAGTTGGACATTAGCGTTCCTACGACCCCATCCATTTCCGCGCCGTTTTCTTTGCGATCGCGGGCCACCACAAACAACAGCTGGTCACCATCAACTAGGTTACCAGCATGATCGACCATCAATAATCGATCCGCATCGCCATCCAGCGCCACACCGAGATCAGCTTTTTCTTCCACAACCTTGCGCTGCAACGCCTCGGGATGAGTAGAGCCACAATCGCGATTAATATTGAAGCCGTCAGGCTGATTAGCCAGCGGCACCACAGTGGCGCCTAGCTCTTCGAACACATCCGGGGCAATGTGGTAAGCCGCACCGTTGGCGGTATCCACCACAATTTTCATTCCATTAAGGTCTAGGCCTGGCGCCGTGCTTTTGCAAAATTCAATATAACGACCGCGGGCATCATCTATACGTCGCACCTTACCGATCTGATCCGTGGACACCACCGACATTTGCTCATCCAGCAAGCGCTCAATTTCGAGCTCAATTTCATCATTGAGCTTTCGACCATCCGCCCCGAAAAACTTAATGCCGTTATCCGTATAAGGGTTATGAGACGCAGAAATCACAATGCCGGCTTGAGCCGAAAGTGTGCGCGTCAAATAGGCAATTCCCGGCGTGGGCAACGGCCCCAACAAGCGCACATCCACTCCAGCTGCAGAGATCCCCGCTTCTAAGGCTGACTCAAACATATAGCCGGAAATACGGGTATCTTTACCAATCAATATCTTGCTGCCACCACGAGCCCCCAGTACCTTGCCGGCAGCCCAGCCCAGCTTGAGCACAAAATCAGGCGTAATGGGAAACTCCCCCACCGTACCTCGCACCCCGTCGGTGCCGAAATATTTGCGCGTCATGACAGCTCCTTTTGCGATTCTCTTTGTGATTCCATAACCGCATGGGCGAAACGCACCACGTCCACGGTTTCTTTAACATCGTGAGCGCGCACAATGCTGGCACCGCGCTCCACACACATTACGGCCGCCGCTAGACTGCCTGGCAATCGTTCGCTCACATCGCGCCCCAACACTTTGCCGAATAAAGATTTCCGCGACACCCCAATCAGAATAGGCAACGCCAGAGTCTGAAGCGCATCCATCTCATGCATCAGCTGCAAATTGTGCTGTACAGTCTTGGCAAATCCGAACCCCGGATCCACCAACAGCCGCTCCCGCGAAATACCTGCCCGCTCACACGCGCCGATACGCTCACGGAGCAAGGAGACCACCTCGGCAGTAACATCATCGTAACGGGGGTTATCTTGCATGTTGCCGGGCTCACCCCGCATATGCATCAAACAGACCGGGAGCTGACTGGCCGCTGCTGCCTGAATGGCACCGGGGCGACGCAAAGAGCGGACATCATTAATCATGCCTGCGCCAGCCGCCGCACTCGCGCGCATCACTGCCGCGGTGCTGGTATCCACAGACACTAGCGCATTCAGCTCATAGCTTAGCGCCTCAACAATAGGGACAACCCGGTCAAGCTCATATTGCTCAGACACCGGCGAAGCACCAGGCCGGGTAGACTCTCCCCCCACATCAATAATCGCCGCTCCGTCACGCAACATCTGCTCTGCCTGACGCAGCGCGGCATCGCGCTCGGTAAACCGGCCACCATCGGAAAAGGAGTCGGGGGTCACATTAAGGACCCCCATAACGACAGGCGCGGACAGGTTCAGTGTCCGCGCCCCACAGCTAAGTGTCTTTTGATGCATCATCAATCAGTGCGTGTTAGCAGGCCCACCGATCGGGTCATCACCGGAGGCACTATCACCAGAAGCGGCAGCGCCATTACCCGGCCCCTGATCCCGCCAATCTTTCGGCGGTCTCGGCTTGTGACCACTCATTATGTCTTCGATCTGATCGGCATCAATGGTTTCATACTGCATCAATGCATCCGCCATCAGCTCCAACTTATCGCGATTACGCTCTAGGATTTCTTTGGCGCGACCGTAACAATTATCAATGATGGCCCGCACTTCACGGTCAATTTCTTCCGCGGTTTGTTCAGACATATGCTTGCGCTGCCCCACCTGCTTGCCAAGGAAGACTTCACCTTCTTCTTCCTCATAGGCCAGCGGGCCCATTTTTTCACTCAGGCCCCATTTGGTCACCATGGCACGAGCCAGCTTGGTAGCGCGTTCGATATCATTAGAGGCGCCAGTGGTAACACCATCAAAGCCCAACGTCATCTCTTCCGCGATACGCCCACCAAACAACGAGCAGATGGACGACTCCAAACCACGCTTGGATTGTGAGTACTTGTCTTCTTCAGGCAGATACATTGTCACACCCAGCGCACGGCCTCGCGGAATAATGCTCACCTTATAAACCGGGTCATGCTCTGGCACCAGCCGCCCAACGATAGCGTGGCCGGCTTCGTGAAAAGCGGTGTTCAGTTTTTCTTTCTCGTTCATCACCATGGAGCGACGTTCCGCCCCCATCAGGATCTTGTCCTTAGCTTTCTCAAATTCTTCCATGGAAACCATGCGCTTGTTGGCACGGGCAGCAAACAGCGCAGCTTCATTCACCAAGTTGGCTAAATCAGCACCGGAGAAGCCGGGGGTACCACGGGCAATCAACGCTGGCTCCACATCATCGGCAATTGGCACCTGACGCATGTGCACTTTCAATACCTGTTCGCGACCGCGAATATCCGGCAACGGCACGGTTACCTGCCGGTCGAAACGACCGGGGCGCAACAGCGCCGGGTCCAGTACGTCAGGGCGGTTGGTCGCGGCAATAACGATGATCCCTTCATTGCCATCAAAACCGTCCATTTCTACCAGCAACTGGTTCAATGTCTGCTCGCGCTCATCATGACCACCGCCGACACCGGCGCCCCGGGAACGCCCCACCGCATCAATTTCGTCAATAAAGATAATGCAAGGGGAGTGCTTTTTGGCTTGCTCGAACATATCGCGAACACGGCTAGCACCAACCCCCACAAACATCTCCACAAAATCAGAACCAGAGATACTAAAGAAAGGCACCTTGGCTTCCCCTGCAATAGCCTTGGCCAACAGGGTCTTACCGGTGCCAGGAGAGCCCACCATCAGCACACCGCGGGGGATCTTGCCACCCAAGCGCTGGAATTTGGCTGGGTCACGCAGAAACTCCACTAGCTCCTGCACTTCTTCCTTGGCTTCTTCTACGCCTGCCACATCGGCGAATGTGGTTTTGATTTGGTCTTCGCCCAACAACTTGGCTTTGGATTTACCAAACGTCATGGGGCCACCGCCGCCACGGCCACCACCCTGCATCTGGCGCATAAAGAAGATAAAGATGGCCAAGATCAACAGGATCGGTAACACAGACAGGAACAGCTGCGTCAGAAAACTCTGACGCTGAGGCTCCAAGCCCACCACATTCACATCATTCTGAATCAGCGTGGGCATCAGATTAGTATCCAGGGTCGGCGGCTTAACCGTGCGGAACTGGCCACCATCCGTGTAGGTCCCGGTAATCGTACTTTCGCCAATCTTGGCCTCCTGCACCTTGCCGGCTTCTACCCGCGAAATGAAGGTGGAATAGGGCACATCTGCGGTGGCAGGTTGAGTACTGAGACTAGATGCCACCACGTACAGGACGCCGGCAATTACCAGCCAGAGCACAACATTCTTGGTCATATCGTTCAAGGGAGACCTCGATTAATTCGGGCGCTCGCGCGCACACTAACGAATTTACACCTTACACCATTTACCGGAATCAGCGTAATGCCGGTTCGGACAACAAAATAGCGTATTTGCAGCTTATTTCAGCCCAAAACCCAGCTGATAAACTTCAGTAGAGCGGGCACGACTGGCCGCCGGTTTACGACTGACAACGCGTTTGAAGCGGCTTTGTAGCGCTTTGCGATAATCTTCAAACCCCTCGCCCTGGAACACCTTGACCAGAAACACACCATCAGGCTCCAACACCCGCTCAGCCATATCCAACGCCAACTCTGCCAGATACATAGCCCGCGGCTGATCCACCGCGCTATTACCACTCATATTGGGGGCCATGTCCGACATTACAAGGTCTGCCCGCTGATCCCCCAGCGCCATAAGGATTTGCTCATAGATCACCTCCTCACGAAAATCCCCTTCGATGAAGGTCACATCCGGTAAAGCATCCATGGCAAGAATATCACTGGCTATCACCGTGCCCCTGCCGCCAATCAGCTGACCCGCCACCTGGCTCCAGCCCCCGGGGGCCGCCCCCAAATCCAGCACCGCCATGCCCGGCCTGAACAAACGGTCCTTTTCATTCATCTCCAGCAGCTTGAAACTGGCCCTGGAGCGATAACCCTGCTCCTGGGCCTTAGCTACCCACGGATCGTTAAAATGCTCTTTTAACCAAGCTTTGCTGGTTTTGGAACGGCTGGACTTCGCCATGAACCACTCTCTCCTGAATTTTCTACATCCTCATGTTCTTAGCCAATGCACAGGATGGCTGCTTTTCCCGCGGCTAATCCGTAGAATACGCGCACAGCAACCCTTTCTGGAGTCACACCGTGCCGCTATCTACCCAGGACATCAAACGGTTACGCCGTATTGGTCACCACCTGAAACCCGTTCTCATCTTTGGCGACAAGGGACTCAGCGACAATTTCGTAGAAGAGCTTAATTTGCGCCTTGAGGATCACGAACTTATCAAGGTAAAGGTCAACGCGGAAACCCGCGACGAGCGAGCAGCGATTGTGCAGGCGCTGACTGAAAAAGGCAGCGCCGAGCTAATCCAGCGCATCGGCAACATCGCCCTACTCTACCGCCCAGCCCAACAACCCAACGCGAAACTATCGAATATTTTGCGATACCAGAACGCTTGAGCACTACCCACCTAGTAGGCTACCCGCGGCAGCCATTAAAAAGGCGACGTTTTAACGTCGCCTTTTTTTACGTGCTGTCCGCAAGCGTGACGCACAGAAAACCTAGATATGCTCCACTTGATCAACTTCATACTCACGAGTACCTCCGGGAGTATCGATCTGCACCACATCCCCTTCCTCACGGCCAATCAGGCCACGGGCAATGGGTGAGTTCACACTCAGCTTGCCTTCTTTGATATTAGCTTCGTCGTCACCGACGATCTGATACACCTTGGTTTCATCAGTATCCACATCAAGGATAGTCACGGTAACACCAAAAATAACCTTACCGGTATTCTCAATATCCTGAATATCAATGATCTGCGCATTGGAAAGTTTCCCTTCAATATCAGCAATGCGCCCCTCACAAAAACCCTGCTGCTCGCGGGCCGCGTGATATTCTGCATTCTCTTTCAAGTCGCCGTGCTCACGAGCCTCTGCAATCGCAGCAGAAATACGCGGACGATCTTCTTTTTTCAGTTTTTCCAGTTCCTCGCGCAAGGCTTTAGCGCCCTTGGCGGTCATCGGTACGCGTTGCATAATTATCCTCGTGTCTTTTAACAGGCCGTTGAACATGCCCTGTTAACGGAACCGCCCGGAGCACTCTGCTCCGAGCGCTCCCGACGACGATTTATTTCATTTCTGCGTGCAGGTCCTGCAAGCGACGAACAGTAGGCTCACCACTAATACCCAGCGCCTGGCAAACCGCATGGGCCGCGGCAATGGTCGTGGTATAGAACACTTTGTGCTGCAGCGCCGAGCGACGAATCGCAAAAGAATCACGGGTCGCCTGCTTGCCTTCCGTGGTGTTCACAATCAGAGCAATCTGATCATTCTTGATCATGTCCACAATATGCGGACGCCCTTCCAGCACCTTGTTCACAACCTTCACTTCAAGGCCCGCCTCACCCAGCACCTTGGCGGTACCTTTTGTGGCAACCAGGCTGAAGCCACGTTCAATCAACATGCGAGCCACTTCCACAGAGGCAGGCTTGTCGACTTCGCGCACAGAAATAAAGGCCGTTCCAGTTTCCGGCAGTTTTTCTCCGGCCCCCAGGGATGCCTTACCAAAAGCTTCAGCAAAGGTCTCGCCAACGCCCATCACTTCCCCGGTAGATTTCATTTCCGGGCCTAAGATCGGATCAACCTTCGGGAACTTGGCGAACGGGAACACCGCCTCTTTCACGAAATAGTGCTGAGGTTTGACCTCTTCGGTGAAACCTTGTTCCTTAAGACTGGTGCCTGCCATGCACCGAGCAGCCACCTTCGCCAGAGACACGCCGATGCACTTGGACACATACGGCACCGTCCGTGAAGCACGCGGGTTCACTTCCAGCACATACACCTCGCCGTTTTTCACCGCGAACTGCACATTCATCAAACCCACCACGCCCAGCTCCAATGCCATATCTGCAGCCTGCTGACGCATGACGTCCTGAACATCGTCGTCCAGCGAATACGGAGGCAGAGAGCATGCGGAATCACCGGAGTGAACACCCGCCTGCTCAATGTGCTGCATGATGCCACCGATAACCACATCCGTTCCGTCACACACTGCATCCACGTCCACCTCAATGGCGTCGTCGAGGAAGCGATCCAGCAATACCGGGGAGTCATTGGAAACCGATACCGCGTTCATCATGTAGTTACGCAGTTCTGCTTCACCGTAAACGATTTCCATGGCACGCCCCCCCAACACATAGGAAGGACGAACCACCAACGGATAACCGATTTCTTCTGCTAGGCGCACACCGTCTTCCATGGAACGAGCGGTGCGGTTGGGCGGCTGCTTCAGGCCAAGCTTATTAACCATCTGCTGGAAACGTTCACGGTCTTCCGCTTCATCGATGGCATCCGGCGGCGTTCCAATAATCGGCACACCGGCCGCCTGCAGGGCACGAGCCAGCTTCAGCGGTGTTTGACCGCCGTATTGAACAATCACACCCTTAGGTTTTTCTTTTGCCACGATAGCCAACACGTCTTCCAACGTAATAGGCTCGAAGTAGAGACGATCGGAGGTATCGTAATCGGTAGACACGGTCTCTGGGTTACAGTTGACCATGATGGCCTCGTAGCCGTCGTCCTTCATGGCAAACGCCGCATGCACACAGCAATAATCGAACTCGATACCCTGACCAATCCGGTTGGGGCCACCACCGATGACCATGATCTTGTCACGGTCGGAAGGGTTAGCCTCGCACTCTTCGTCGTAGCTCGAATACATGTAGGCGGTATCGGTGGCGAATTCCGCCGCACAGGTATCCACCCGCTTATAGATCGGCAGCACATTCAGCTCTTCACGCTTGCCGCGCACATCCGCTTCCTTCACGCCCAGCAACTGAGCCAGGCGGGCATCGGAGAAGCCTTTGCGCTTGAGCGCATAGAGGCTGTCGCGAGTCAGGCTGCTAAAGGTGCTGTCGACCAGCTGCTGCTCGGCACGAATCAAGTCCTCAATCTGCACCAAATACCAACGATCAATCTTGGTGATATTGAACACATCATCCACGGTCATGCCGACCCGGAAGGCATCGCCAACGATCCAGATACGCTCAGGGCCCGGCGTAGCGAGTAACTGCGCCACCTGCTCACGGGCGTCCGGCGCGGCCGGGTCCACATGCGGGTCAAAGCCGATGGATTCCGTTTCCAGACCACGCAACGCCTTCTGCACAGATTCTTGGAAATTACGGCCAATGGCCATCACTTCACCAACGGATTTCATCTGGGTGGTCAGCACGGCGTCAGCTTCAGCGAACTTCTCGAAGTTGAAGCGCGGAATCTTGGTTACCACATAATCGATGGACGGCTCGAACGAGGCAGGGGTTTTGCCGCCGGTAATTTCGTTCTGCAGTTCATCCAGGGTGTAACCCACCGCCAGCTTTGCCGCCACCTTGGCGATCGGAAAACCGGTGGCTTTGGAGGCCAACGCCGAAGAGCGACTGACCCGCGGGTTCATTTCAATCACCACCATGCGCCCGTTGTCCGGATTAATGCCGAACTGGACGTTGGAGCCACCCGTCTCTACACCGATTTCACGCAGCACTGCCAAGGAGGCATCACGCATGATCTGCAGTTCTTTATCGGTGAGCGTCTGGGCCGGCGCCACAGTAATAGAGTCACCGGTGTGCACCCCCATGGGGTCAAAGTTTTCGATAGAACAAACGATGATGCAGTTATCCTTTTTATCGCGGACAACTTCCATCTCATATTCTTTCCAACCCAGTAAAGACTCGTCGATCAACAACTCATTAGTGGGCGACAGGTCCAAGCCACGCTGGCAGATTTCTTCGAACTCTTCACGGTTATAGGCGACGCCCCCACCGGACCCCCCCATAGTAAAGCTGGGTCGGATGATGCAGGGAAAACCCAACGACTCAAGAGCGGCGCTGGCTTCTTCCATGTTGTGGGCAATGGCAGAGCGCGGACACTCTAGCCCTATGGACTTCATCGCCTTGTCAAAACGGGAGCGATCTTCCGCTTTGTCGATGGCATCCTCTGTGGCGCCAATCATTTCCACGCCAAATTCTTTGAGCACCCCGTTATGATCCAAGTCCAGGGCACAGTTCAGCGCAGTCTGCCCGCCCATGGTGGGTAGCAGCGCATCCGGGCGCTCTTTTTCAATGATCTTGGCCACGGTCTGCCAGGTAATCGGCTCAATATAGGTCGCATCCGCCATGGCCGGGTCGGTCATGATGGTCGCAGGGTTGGAGTTAACCAGAATCACCCGGTAACCCTCTTCGCGCAGCGCTTTACAAGCCTGGGCGCCGGAATAGTCAAACTCACAGGCCTGGCCGATCACAATCGGGCCAGCACCAATAATGAGGATGCTTTTTAAATCACTTCTTTTTGGCATAGTCACTAACCGTCAAACGTTAATTTCAGTTGCCAGCGCGTCAGACGTCGAGCGTCGGACGTCGGACGCTTATTTCGCTTCCATCAGCTCGATGAAATGATCGAACAATGGCGCACAGTCGCGCGGCCCCGGGCTCGCTTCCGGGTGCCCCTGGAAACTGAAGGCGGGCACATCAGTGCGCTCAATACCTTGCAAGGTGCCGTCGAACAGCGACACATGGGTCACCTTTAGGTTGGCTGGCAAGGTATCTATATCCACCGCAAAACCATGGTTCTGACTGGTAATCATCACCGTGTCATCGGCCAGAGTTTTTACCGGGTGGTTAGCACCATGATGGCCGGTAGCCATTTTCATGGATTTGGCACCGCTGGCCAGCGCCAGCAACTGATGTCCCAAGCAGATGCCGAACACAGGCAAACCGGTGCCAACAATTTCCTGAATCGCGGAAATCGCGTAGTCGCAGGGCTCCGGATCACCGGGTCCGTTAGACAGGAAGACACCATCCGGCTTCATCGCCAGCACTTCGGATGCAGGCGTTTGCGCCGGCACCACGGTGAGCTTGCAGCCGCGCTCGGCCAACATACGCAGAATGTTGCGCTTAACACCGTAGTCATAAGCCACCACATGGAAGCGGGTCTCACCCTGCTCGGTGTGGCCCTGCTCCAGATCCCAGGTGGACTCTGTCCAGCTATAAGGCTCGGCAACACTCACCACCTTGGCCAGGTCCATGCCTTTCAGGCCAGGAAACCCCTTGGCCGCAGCAAGCGCCTGCGCTTCATCCACACTTTCGCCGGCCAAAATGCAGCCATTTAGGGCGCCTTTGTCACGCAAAATGCGCGTCAAGCGGCGCGTGTCGATATCGGCGATGGCAACGATGTTGCGATCACGCAGGTAGTCCGAAAGAGATTGCTCACTACGCCAGTTGCTCACTGTCATGGCCAGATCACGAATCACCAGGCCGGAGGCCCAGATTCGAGAGGACTCTTCATCCTCGGCAGTGACGCCAGTGTTACCAATATGCGGATAGGTAAGGGTTACAATCTGCTTGGCATAGGAAGGATCCGTCAGGATCTCCTGATAGCCAGTCATGGCGGTGTTAAACACCACCTCACCCACGGTTTCACCCGTGGCACCGATTGCAACACCCCGAAAGATGCTTCCGTCTTCAAGAGCGAGAATGGCGGGAACCGTCAACGCAACCTCCAGGCTGATAGGGAATAGGGAGATCTGCGGCGGGTGCGCTCGCAAAAAAGCGAGATGGATTCCTCCACCTCGCTTTTTCTAAATTCTTAATTCGGCGCCCCGCACGCCCATCACGGGCTGCGCGCTATTTTAGGGCTTTGTGGCCCCGCTGTCACGCAGCAATCCCGTTGATAGACCAGTGGCACACTCAGGCCTTGCCCCAACCGGCGCTTTCACCAGCCAGACCAAGCACATCCTGCATGTCGAACAACCCCTTGTCGTGACGGCCCAACCAAGCAGCCGCACGCACAGCACCGCGACCGAACGACATACGACTGGAGGCCTTGTGGGTAATTTCCACCCGCTCACCCTCTGCGGCAAACATCACAGTGTGGTCGCCGACAATATCGCCGGCCCGAATCGTCTCAAAACCAATGGTATGGCGCTCGCGCTCGCCGGTGCGGCCTTCACGACCGTACACCGCACACTCGCTCAGATCGCGCCCCAAGGTCTGAGCCACCACCTCACCCATGCGCAACGCCGTACCAGACGGCGCATCGATTTTATGCCGATGGTGGGCCTCAATCACTTCGATATCCACCTCATCGCCCATAATCTGCGCCGCCGTTTCCAGCAATTTGAAGCACAAGTTCACCCCAATGGAGTAATTGGGCGCAAAACAGATAGCGATATCATCACCGGCGGCACGCACGGCCGCTTTCTGCTCATCATCCAAACCGGTAGTGCCGATCACCAACCGCGTGCCCGCCGCGCGGCACACCTCAAGATTCTTCACCGTGGCTTCCGGCACAGTGAAGTCGATGAACACATCTGCCTCATTTACCACCTTGGCCAAATCGTCCACCAGCAACACACCACAGGCTCCTTGCCCCACCAACTCACCGGCATCCGCGCCGATCAAACTGGAACCAGGGACATCCACCGCCGCCGCCAGCGTGGTATCCGGGTTAGCCAGCGTCGCCTCAATCAGAATACGCCCCATGCGACCCGCCGCACCGATAATACCTACTTTCATGGTGTCTCCTTGATTAAAAACCGGACGTCGGACACCAGAAACCTCGCGCGCCTGTCAACCCAAACGGGAAAACGAAGCGAAGAGAGCCTGGTATCAAGCTGCTTATTCTAGCAGAAAGGGCGATAGGGTCATCGCGCAACAACGAACACCTTCCTAGCAGCAATGAGCAAAACCTCCAGCACACGGACAAGGCCCACAAAAAAGCCCGGAGCGGAAACCACGCCGGGCTTTTTTATTACGCCAACCCTTACTTGGTATCGAAAAAACGCTTAACGCCTTCGAACCAGTTATTCTTGCGTGGGTTGTGACGATTGCCGCCGCTCTCCAGAGATTCCTGGAATTTACGCAACAACTCTTTCTGCTCGCTAGACAACTTCACTGGCGTTTCAATCACCACCTTGCACAACAAATCTCCCGGGGCGCCACCACGTACCGGCGCCACACCCTTGCCGCGCAAACGGAACAGCTTACCGCTCTGGGTTTCCGCCGGGACTTTCAGCTTAACCTTGCCATTCAGCGTGGGCACATCCAGCTCACCACCCAAAGTGGCATCAACAAAACTGATCGGCACTTCACAATACAAATTGTCGCCGTCACGCTGGAAGATATCGTGTTCACGTACAGCCACCTGAACGTACAAGTCACCAGACGGCGCACCGTGCACGCCCGCCTCGCCTTCACCAGCAAGACGAATGCGGTCACCGGTATCCACTCCGGCAGGAATCTTCACCGACAGGGTCTTGGTGTTCTGTACACGGCCTTGCCCCCCACAGTTACCGCAAGGGTCTTTAATAATCTTGCCTTCACCCTTACAGGTTGGGCACGCTTGCTGCACGGTGAAGAAGCCCTGCTGCATACGCACTTGACCGACGCCGCCACAAGTGGTGCACGTTACTGGCTGGCTACCTTCCTTCGCGCCACTACCATGGCAAACATCACAACTATCCCAGGTGGGAATGCGAATTTTTTCATCGCAACCGCGCACAGCCTGCTCTAGGCTCAGCTCCAACGTATAACGCAGATCCGCACCCCGGGACGGGCCGCGACGTCCGCCGCCGCCGCCAGCGCCACCAAATATGTCGCCGAAGATGTCACCAAAAATATCACCGAAGCCGCCAGCACCCGCGCCAGCACCTGGCCCACCGCCCTGACCATTAACGCCGGCATGGCCGAACTGGTCATAGGCCGCGCGCTTCTGCTCGTCGGCGAGGACTTCGTAGGCTTCTTTCGCTTCCTTAAATTTGGCCAACGCCTCTTTATCATCCGGGTTACGGTCCGGATGGTATTTCATCGCCAGCCGGCGATAAGCCTTTTTTAGGTCTTGGGCACTGGCATCTTTCGCCGCACCCAACACTTCATAATAATCACGCTTGGACATAGATAAGCCTTTGGCTTAGCCAGACGCCCGACGCCGGAGGCCAGACACAGAAGCCAAAGAGCATCCGCATCCAACGTCCGGCGTCAGGCGTCAGGCGTTACTTACTTCTTCTTGTCGTCGTCGACTTCTTCAAACTCTGCGTCGACTACGTCATCACCCGCTTGCGGCTGCTCACCTTCAGCACCGGCAGCGCCTTGGGCCTGCTGAGCTTGCTCGGCGTACATTTTCTCGGCCAGCGGTGCGGACACTTCAGACAGCGCCTTGATTTTGGCTTCGATGTCATCCTTGTCGCTGCCCTTGGCGGCTTCTTCCAGCTCGTCCACGGCTTTGGTGATGGCTTCTTTCTCTTCATCGGTGGCCTTGTCACCCGCTTCTTCAAGCGTTTTGCGGGTAGCATGCACTAAGTGATCCGCCTGGTTGCGAGTCTGCACCAGCTCTTCGAACTTTTTATCTTCGTCCGCGTGAGCTTCGGCGTCCTGCACCATTTGATCAATTTCTTCATCAGACAGACCAGAAGAAGCCTTGATCTGAATGGTTTGCTCTTTACCGGTAGCCTTGTCTTTCGCACCCACGTGCAAAATACCGTTGGCATCAATGTCGAAGGTCACTTCGATCTGCGGCATACCGCGCGGCGCCGGCGGGATATCTTCCAGATTGAACTGGCCCAACGACTTGTTCTGGCTCGCTTGCTTACGCTCACCCTGCAACACGTGCACGGTCACGGCCGTCTGGTTGTCATCCGCCGTGGAGAACACCTGCGACGCATTGGTCGGAATAGTGGTGTTTTTCTCGATCAGCGGAGTCATCACGCCACCCATGGTTTCAATACCCAAGGTCAGCGGAGTCACGTCCAGCAACAGCACGTCGGTTACGTCACCGCTCAGTACCGCACCCTGAATCGCAGCACCCATGGCAACTGCTTCGTCCGGGTTAACGTCTTTGCGCGGCTCTTTGCCGAAGAACTCAGTAACGCTCTTCTGCACCATTGGCATACGGGTCTGACCACCCACCAAAATCACATCCGTGATATCGGCCGTTTTCACCCCAGCATCCGCCAATGCGGTTTTACACGGCTCAAGTGAACGGGTCACCAGATCACCCACCAAAGACTCCAGCTTGGCGCGCGTCACCTTCACCACCAAGTGCTTGGGCCCAGTGCTGTCGGCAGTAATGTACGGCAGATTAACTTCCGTCTGTTCGGCGGAAGACAGCTCGATTTTAGCTTTTTCAGCCGCCTCTTTCAGACGCTGCATAGCCAGCGGGTCGCCGCCCAGATCGATCCCGGAATCCGCCTTGAACTGATCAGCTAAGAAGTTGATCAATGCCAAGTCGAAATCTTCACCACCCAAGAAGGTGTCACCATTTGTGGCCAACACTTCAAACTGATGCTCGCCATCCACTTCGGCGATTTCGATAATTGAGATATCGAAAGTACCACCACCCAAGTCATACACAGCGATGGTGCGATCACCACCTTTCTTATCTAGGCCATAAGCTAGAGCAGCCGCAGTGGGCTCGTTGATAATACGCTTCACATCCAAGCCAGCGATGCGACCGGCATCTTTGGTGGCTTGGCGCTGGGAATCGTTGAAGTAAGCCGGCACGGTGATAACGGCCTCAGTGACAGCCTCACCCAAGTAGTCTTCCGCGGTCTTCTTCATTTTCTTCAGCACTTGCGCAGAAATCTGCGGCGGCGCCATTTTCTCGCCCTTCACTTCTACCCAGGCGTCACCATTGTCAGCCTTGGTGATCTTGTAGGGCACCATCTTGATGTCCTTCTGAACCACCTTGTCGTCAAAACGACGGCCGATCAGACGCTTCACCGCATACAGAGTGTTTTCCGGGTTCGTCACCGCCTGACGCTTGGCAGCCTGGCCAACCAAAGTTTCTTTATCGTCGGTGTAGGCGATAATGGACGGCGTTGTGCGAGCGCCCTCTGCGTTTTCGATAACCTTAGCTTTGTCACCTTCCAGCACGGCCACGCAGCTATTGGTCGTACCTAGGTCGATACCGATAATCTTACCCATAGTCGTTCTATCTCCTTCACACTAGCCGGAACCCTTTCGGCGCCCCAGGCAGTTGAATTATTAACTCGTCTGGCTCCTATATGGCGTTCGTTGCCATCATTTCAAGGGAGCTTGTCGATTTTCAGTGCTTCAACTTCTGTAATCACTTTGAGGCCAAAGCCCGCAGCCGGCGCCACTTTCACACCTAATATCAAGCTCAAGCGGCGGGTCAAACACCTATCAAGGAGCCTTACTAACCACCACCCGAGCCGGGCGAATCAGACGACCATTCAGCTGGTAGCCTTTTTCTAGCACTTCAATCACGCTATTGGGGTCCACATTGGGCACCGGCACCATGGTCATCGCTTCATGCAATTCGGGGTTAAACGGCTCGTCTGCGGGATTAATCTGTTCGATGTTATAACGGGCAAACGCGTCCAACAGAGACTTCAGCGTCAACTCGATACCTTCACGGGCGCCCTTTAGTGCATCGTCTTCGGCATCCAGCGCCGCTAGACCACGCTCCAAGTTGTCCGCCACACTTAGCAGATCACCGGCAAACTTCTCCAAAGCGAACTTGCGGGCATGCTGCACGTCACGCTCGGCGCGCTTACGCACATTCTGCACTTCCGCCTGTGCACGGACATCCGCTTCAGCCAATGCCTTCTTAACCTTGGCCAGCTCCACTTCTACTTCAGCCAGCTTCTCTTCAGCGGTGGGCTCAACCGCCTCTGCAGCGGCCGCAGCTTGCTGTTCTTCAACCGTTTCTACCTGTGGTTCGGCATTGTTCTGATCTTTTTCCTGCTCACTCATTGGTCACTCCACATCCCTATCCGGGCTTTTCCAGGAAAGCGGGCAAAGATATGGGAACTATCGGGCAGGATTCAAGGGGGGAAATGACAAGCCTCAAGCTTCAAATCGCAACACGGGCCAAGCGGCAGCCATTCATCACAGCATAATAACCCGCGATCCAACCAAGGAAACACGCCGCTCGCCGATTAATTGCCGCGAGAAAGACCGCAACACAGGGCACGCCGATTTGCGTTGTAGCTTGTGGGTTATTTTAAAGCTGGGTAAGCGCCGCTGAGAGGATCTTAGCGGTGATGTCCACAGTGGGGATAACTTTCCCATAATCCATGCGGGTGGGACCAACCACTGCCAACACCCCCATCGGACCATCATCCGTCGTGTAAGGAGCGGAAATCAGCGAATAATCCTCAAACGGCTGAAACCCTGATTCTCGGCCGATAAAGATCTGCACCCCATCGGCTTTCATGGAGCGTTCAAGCAAATGCAAAATGTCACGCTTATGATTAAAGGCATCAAACAAGTTACGTAGCTGCCCCAAATTTTCCGCCTCAGCGGTCTGAATCAGGTTGGATTCCCCGGATACCACATAATCAGAGTCGGGACGCTCAGTACGCAGCGCCTTATCCGCCACAGCCACCGCCGTCTGCATCAGCGCATCCATCTGCTGGCGATCCGTATTCATGGTATCGAGCAAACCATCGCAAATGCTGTTCAAGTCCCAGCCTGCATAGGTATGGTTGATGTAGTTAGCCGCCTGGCGCAATTCCACTCCATCGTAATCCCGGTCGGTATGAATAATCCGGTTCTGCACTTCGGAGCGATTGACCACCAGCACCACCAGCACCCGCTTGCCCGACAATGGCAGAAATTCCACCTGGCGCAGAGTAGACACCTCGCGACGGGGCACCGCCACCAGCCCGGCCATGCGCGTCAATTCCGCCAGGGTTTTCGATGCCTGGGCGATCAACTCCTGGGAAGACTGCTCCGGCGCCAGCAACTGACGCAGCTCTTTTTTCAAATGCCGATGATCCGGGCGCTCCATCACGCTGGTCGCCAATAGCGAATCCACGTACAGCCGGTAACCCAGCTCTGTGGGAACTCGCCCCGCCGAAGTGTGCGGGCTACTCAACACCCCCAACTCTTCAAGCTCCGACATGATATTGCGCACAGTGGCAGGACTCACTGCCAAGCCGCTACCGCTGGCCAGCGTTTTCGAGCCCACCGGCTGGCCGTCACGGATATGCCGCTCGACCAGTGTCATCAGCAGGCGCTGCTTGCGTTCGTTGAGATCCAGCTTTGTCATAGGTGTATATGTACCAGAAAATCGCCGCACTATTATATAGAGAACCGTAGCCGGATTTCATTGAGCAGGGGCTTACACTCCCAGCGCGAATCCCCTACCATTAACCGGCACTGACCATAAGAACAGTCATCATTGCAAGGATGTCATCATGACCGGCGAAACCCCAAGCAATCCTTACCAGACTCCGGACAGCATAACCCAGAAGCCAAACAACCCCGGAGCCCCTGAACTGGCCAGCCGACTGTATCGCTTTCTCGGCGCAATCATTGATGGCCTAGTGCAAATGGTCATTATCGGCCCAATCATCTATTTCAGCGGGATCTGGGACGCCATGATGCAAAGCAGCGGCACTATCAGCTTGACCACCAGCATCGGCCTGTTCATCGCCGGGGAGCTGATCTTCCTAGCCCTGCAAGGCTGGCTACTCTTTAACCGCCAGCAAACCATTGGCAAAGCCCTTCTCGACATGCGTATCGTCGGCATGGAACAGGACAGCGTTCCCGCCGGCAAACTCTACGGGCTACGTTATTTTGTTTTCCACGTGCTCGCCCAGCTGCCCGGCATCAACCTGATCATGCTTATCGACCCGTTATTGATTTTCCGCTCAGACCGCCGCTGCCTGCACGACCACCTCGCCGGCACCCAAGTGATTCAAACCCAAAGAACGACCACCTAATCACGATTTCGCCTGTTGCAGAGGAACACCATGCTGACCCACTTAAGCGTTCGCCACTTTGCCACCGTTGACCAGCTGGAGCTAGAGCCCGAAAATGGGCTCACCGCCATCAGCGGCGAAACCGGGGCAGGCAAATCTGTCATCATCGATGCCCTAGGGCTCACCCTAGGGAACAGGGCCGACTCATCGATTGTTCGCCACGGCCACGACCGCGCCGAAGTGCTGGCCACCTTCGACCTGCGCAACAACGCTGCCGCACAGCAATGGCTGATCGAACGGGAGCTGGATGATGAAGAACAATGCCTGCTTCGCCGTACCGTGCGTGCCGACGGCCGCTCCCGGGCTTATGTGAACGGCACCCCCACCCCGCTGTCGGAGGTACGAGAGCTGGGTGAACGTCTGATCAGCATTCACAGCCAGCACGAGCACCAAGCACTACTAAAAAAGGATGCCCACCGGCAGTTGCTGGACAATTTCGCCCATGCTCGCGACTTGGCCAACAGCGTGCGCGAGCACTGGCGCCACTGGCAGAGAGCCCGCCGTGCCCACGATGACGCCCTGAACCAAGCCCGTGAGCAAAATGAGAAAGAAGAACTGTTACGCTTCCAACTAGAAGAGCTGGACGCCCTCGCCCTGCAGGACGGCGAGCTGGAGCAACTGGAGCTGGAGCAACAACGACTGGGCAATGCAGAAAACTTGATCCGGCTTTGCCAGCAGTCCCTTGACGCACTTTATGAAGGCGAGGACGGCACCTGCAACGACCACCTTAGCCAAGTTAGCCACTGGTTAGACGATGCGCGCAATAACGACGGCGACTTGGGCAGCATTGCCGACACCGTGGAATCCGCCCGCCTGCAAGTGGAAGCTGCCGCCGACGACCTGCGTCATTACTTGGAAAAATTGGATCTGGACCCGGCGCGCCTCAGCCAGGTGGAAGAACGCCTGAGCCAAAGCTACACCCTGGCCCGCAAGCACCGCGTTCGCCCGCAAGAGCTGGTAGAACATCATCGCAGCCTGCTGGCCGAATCCGATACCCTGGGCAATGTGGATGCCCAGCTGCATGCTCTGGCGGAACAAGAAACGACCGCCCAGCAGCACTACATGGACAGCGCCCGCAAGCTAACCAAGGCTCGCCGCAGCGCCGCCAAGACTCTCAGCCAGCAAGTGCAAAAGCAACTCACGGCTCTGGGCATGAAAGCCGCGCAACTGGATGCCTGCCTGAGCGAGTGCCCCCCGAGCCTGGAGGGCTTGGAGGAAGTGGAGTTTTTGTTTACAGCCAACCCAGGGCAGCCACTCAAACCACTGGGCAAAGTCGCTTCCGGTGGCGAATTATCGCGGGTCAGCCTGGCCATCCAGGTGATCTGTGCGCGCAACCTGACCGTGCCCAGCCTGGTGTTCGATGAAGTGGACGTGGGCGTTGGCGGCGGCGTAGCCGAGATTGTGGGCCGATTACTGCGCGAACTGGGGCAGCATGCTCAAGTGCTGTGCATTACCCACCAGCCACAGGTGGCCAGTCAAGGGCATCAGCATTGGCAGGTGCACAAAATTCAAGAGGATGAGACCACCCACACCCGCATCCAAGAGCTAGATGACGCCGCCAGAGTGGAAGAATTGGCGCGAATGCTAGGAGGAGTAGAAATTACCGAGTCCACCCGTAACCATGCCAAAGAAATGCTGAGCAAGGCGCAGGCGGCGTGACAGAAAACGCAACCTACACGCCACGCCAAACCTCCACCCTAAAGCGCCTACGTGTCGCCTACTTCTTGGGTTTGACGTACAGCACCAGTGAGTGATCCACAATCTCGTAACCATACTCCTCGGCAATAGCATGCTGGCGCGACTCAATCACGTCATCCATAAATTCGACCACCGCGCCGGTTTCCATGCACACCATATGATCATGGTGCTCTTCATCAGCCAGCTCGAATACAGCAGAGCCACCTTCAAAGTTGTGGCGCAACACCATGCCAGCCTGCTCGAACTGCGTCAGCACGCGATATACCGTCGCCAAGCCCACGTCTTCGCCGGAATCCATCAACGACTTGTAGATATCTTCCGCGCTCAAGTGGCGCTCTGCGGACTTCTCCAGCTGCTGAAGGATTTTCACCCGCGGCAGGGTCACTTTAAGGCCCGCTTTTCTAAGATCCTGATTATCCAATGCGTATGCTCCATCTGCCAATCAATGGCGGTTTTGAAAAAGGCGGGAAATTTGTACCACCAAGAGTACCAAGGCGAACTCATCGCGCCGCGAGCTGTCAATAAAATATGACCCTATCGTCAGACCGGAGTTTGTCATAGGTTCCCAAGTCTGTATTATCGCCCGAACACTTAGCGAAGTCGAAAATCATGTCCCGCATTCTAGTTACACTATTACTAGTATCACTTCTAGCCTCTGCCGGATGCAGCACGCTGCGCTTTCCTGGCGTCTACAGAATTGATATTCCGCAAGGTAACTTTGTCACCGAAGATATGCTCAGCGAGCTGCAGCCGGGCATGACTCCGGAGCAAGTACGCTACGTCCTCGGCGCACCCACCTTGGTGGACCCGTTCACTCCGGATCTGTGGCTCTACCCAATGACCTATCGGCCCGGCAAAGGTGACAAGGTTAGCCAGAACATCGCTGTTTACTTTGAGGATGGCGCTTACAGGCGCTATGAGGGCGAGGTTATAGAAGACATCAAGTCCAAAACCTCCGGTCGCAGCGACATCGAATTACAACGTAAAGCCGCAGACCGCAGGAATGACGCTCAATAGCCTTCGGTCTTGCGCTGCCCCCTCACGCTTAGTTCGATGCTTTACCTGCTGATGCCTTTTCTTTTGCGCGCCTCTTACGGTTAAGTTTGGGGTCGGCCGTCAGCGGACGGTAGATTTCCACCCGCTCGCCAGGCTTCAATATATGCCCAGCCGGGTTTGCCACCACTTTACCGAACACCCCCATGGGCGCCTTATCTAGATCGAGATCGGCAAATTGCTCGCCGATACCCGACAGCTTAGCGGCGTCCAGCATAGAGGTACCATCAGGCACATCAAGACCTATCAGCCGCTGCTTTTGCGGTAACGCGTAGACCACCTCCACATGAATCATTGTTTCGCTCACCGTACAGGCACCTGCTCAGCCGGGGCAGAAGGCACCCCATCCACGTCACCGGGCTCAATCGGTTCCGTCACCGGAGCCGGGGTCGGAGTATCGGCTTCGGCGGCACCATGCATCTCGAACACCTGAGCATCAGGCTCCGTCATCTCTGCGGGCAACGCCCGTTGCACAGACCCAACCTCATCAGCGGGCGCCACCGCACTCCAGATGGAATACACAAATAAGGCTATCACTGCCGCCGGAGAGAAAATCCGCACCAGCGCACGCCACACCAGATACAACTTGAAGTTCTTGATGCCCAATTCCTTACGCGCCTGGGTTTCCTTCATCACCCAGCCGGCAAAGATAGCGATTAACAAGCCACCCAGCGGCAACATCACCGTGGTGGACAGAAATTCCATGTTGTCGAAGAAAGTGCCAGCCAGGAAGGTATTATCCTCCCACACATTGAACGACAGCACCGAACCGACACCCAATAGCCAAGCGCCCAAACCGACCAGGATGGCGGCTTTCACCCGGGTCAGACCTTTTTCCACCAACCAGGCCACCACCGGCTCACCCAAGCTAATGGACGAGCTCCACGCCGCGCACACTACCAACAGGAAGAACAAAGAACCGAACAACACGCCACCGGGAATATTCCCGAACGCCAGAGGCAGAGTAACAAACATCATTCCCGGCCCCTGGCCCACTTCCAACCCGCCAGAAAACAACAACGGGAACATGGCCATGCCAGCACCCAGTGCCACCAGAGTATCCAGTATGGCAACGATGGCCACCGTAGAAAGAATTGATATCGGCTTCTTTTTGCCCGTCTTCTGGTCGGTCACCTCGCGCGGCATATAAGCCCCATAGGCCATGATCGCGCCCATGCCCAGGCTCAGCGTAAAGAATGCCTGCCCAACCGCCACCAGTACCGCTTTGCCAGTGAGCTTGGAGAAATCAAACGCAAACAGGAAATTCATGGCGTCGCTAAAGCCAGGCGTCGTCGTCGCGTAACCCACCAGCACCAGCAGCAGCACGAACAACAGCGGCATCAGCACCTGTACGGCTTTTTCCAGCCCACCTTTCACGCCACGAGCAACCACCACCATAGTGAGCAGCATGAACAACGAATGGAAACCTAGCATCAACCAAGGGTTGGCCAACATGGTGTCAAAATGCGCCTCGGACTGGGTGGCCGTAATGCCGTCAAACGCCCCACGGGCCGCTTCCCAAGTGTAATATAATGCCCAGCTGGCCACCGCAGAATAAAACGACAGAATCAGGAATGCCGACAGCGCGCCCAGTATCCCAATGCCAGCCCAACGCTGGGTGACTTTGCTCTCACTGGCAAGCTTGCGCATGGTGTTGATCGGACTCAAACCGCCTTTGCGACCTAGCATGACTTCTGCGGTCATAATGGGAATCCCCACCACCGCAATACACAATAGATACAACAACACAAAGGCCCCGCCACCGTTTTCCCCGGTGATATACGGAAAGCGCCAAATATTACCCAACCCCACTGCCGACCCAGTTGCCGCCAAAATAAAGACCCAACGGCTGCCCCACACTCCATGGACCGACTTGTTTTCTTGCTTCATAACACCATTACTCTTATTCGCGTGGCGGTATTGTCTTTTTTTTGGCAGGGCGGCTCAAGTGACAGCCAGTAACATCGTAAACATTGGTACATAGTCACCTACCCGACACCAGCCCCCGACAGACAAACCGCTATCAGCCAGTCACCCCTTGCTCTATAATTGCCGCCCTATGGGAAAAGCCAACAAAAAAGCCAAAGCACCGTCGGCCACCATTGCGCAAAACCGCAAGGCACGCCACGAATATCATCTGGAAGAGCACTTCGAAGCCGGCCTAGTACTGGAAGGCTGGGAGGTGAAATCTCTGCGTGCCGGCAAAGGCAATCTTACAGAAGCCTATGTCTTGCTAAAAAACGGCGAAGCTTTTCTGTTCGGTGCCCGCTTCGAGCCACTCAACACCGCCAGCACCCACGTCAACCCTGATCCGACACGCACACGCAAATTGCTACTGCATCGTCGTGAGCTAGGCCGAGTATTTGGGGGGGTACAGAAAGACGGCTTCACCTGCGTACCGGTGAGCCTATATTGGAAGAAAGGATTCGCCAAATGCGACATCGCATTGGCCAAGGGCAAGCAGAAATTTGACAAGCGCGCCACAGAGAAAGAGCGCGACTGGAACCGTCAGAAACAGCGCGTACTGCGGCAGAGATAACGCGGTTAAGGCGCTACCTCTGCTCGCTGGGCACTGTCTGAAACTGGGTCATTACGCCGTGTGATGGGTGTCCACATCCTGCGCACGGCTATCGCCACGTAACTGCCAGTAAAATTGCAGCCAAGCGCGCAGCACCGCAGGCATGAAGTAGACAGCGAACAGAATCACAGGAATCCGTACTTCCGGGGTCGCCATATCCACCAAATAAATGCCCGCTGCATACGCAACCAGCGCAAATATCAGCTGCAAAGCCCTGTAAAGCAGCGGCTGAGCCTTCAAAGGCGACAGTGCCTTCTCGGAAACTTGCCCTGCTGACCGAAAGATCGTGTTCATCATCCTTCTCCTTCAATGAACGACAACGCTTTGATCAGCGGCCTTCTTGAAATCTCAATCTCAAGGCTCGCTGTAAAGCCATTGTGTGGTACACAATTTTTGAGCCAGATGTTTTGGGCGCTCATAGCTTCCCGTTCATCTTTTGCCCAACCCCACCACCGAACGATGTAACAATTAGTGGTGACACCGCTATAATGCGCCCGAAGAATGGTAGAACAAGCCCGCACTGTAGGACTGTTAGACAAAAATCGTGTAGAGAGGTAACACTTTTCACAATTTAAAGCACAACCCGCGCGGCCATCATATTGCAAGCCACAAAACCAGGGGCCGCATCCCCGCCCTCTCTCTCAATACTCTCCCTAACATTGAAAATCGACTTCCCTGCCCCCATCCCTTAGAATGAACCCATCACAGGGGCCGACCTGGATTCGACGCCGGTACTGAATTCTGTGGTGCATGCCGAGAAGGTCACGAGTCTCGTAAATCATTTGTGGCATATTAAAGCAATCGCAAACGACGATTCTTACGCACTAGCAGCTTAAACCCTGCTTATCGCCAATCGACCCTGCCTGTGGGGAAGAGCGGCGAGCATCGCAACACAGGCTCGCAGCAAAGTCCGCCCCGGATGGCGCTGTTAAAACTCTTAGGGGCCCGGCTTTCACGTCCTGCCAGTTGGGCTGTGAAGGCTTAAATCAATAAACATGGCTAAGCATGTAGATCTGCAGATGGATTGCTGACGGACGCGGGTTCGATTCCCGCCGGCTCCACCAAACAATAAAGAATAAGCCATTGAAATACATGGCTTATTCTTTATCTTTCAAAGAAAACGCACTGACAAGTGTCCGAATCTTGTCCACCCACAAAGCATGGAAGCCTTGGGGCATGAGAATCACAAACCCTATTTCAAAATCAGGCTTTTTCTGGCTCCCCTCCACCCCAGATCACAAAATCCCTGGGGAAATTACCATTTCGAACGGCGGCAAAGTCGAAATTGAGACCATTGGACACTTCAGGAACTCGCCCACACAGCTAGCGCAAATTTTGGCTGGAAACCATGACGGGGAGGCGCGCATACATGGCCATGTCCAAGAGTTTGGGGATGTAACAGTTGATGACTGTATATATACCAACCAAACACTCTCAACTCTGGGAGGGACTACCCTCTCAGCTAGAAACGCCTATCTAGGTGCCCTCATCAGTGAAAAAGAACCACCACTATTCGATAGCGTCGACTTCTCATTTGATGGACTGAATGAATGGGCAAGGCAAACATCGCTGTCGCAAAGCCGAAGCGAAGATCGAAATGAAATTTCAATTACGTATAAGAAGCCAGAAAACATTGATCTGCGCATTGGTGAGGGAGTATCACTTCATATTATCTACGACTATTCTTCTTCTGGATCTCCTGGAACTCGAACATTAAAGTCAACAACCTCACTCCGACTCTCCTTTGAAGAAGCCACAAATATAGAAGAGGCAATTCGTCTCATTCATCGCATCCAAAACTTTTTCAGCTTCGCAATGGACGAGACAACACACCTACTTCAGATAAACGGAACACATGAGAAATATATAATCCAACATGCCAACAATAGAGAAACTCTAAAACCGATAAAGATTTTCTACCATGGAGCCTATGACCCCGGCACAGAATCACCGTCAATTCTTGCTCCGAGCATGCTGTTCCATCTTCGCCTAGTCAAAGAAACACTAGAAAAAAACCTAACGGAATGGCTTCGTTACTATGAAGTCATAACACCAACACTGAACCTCTATTTCAGCCAAAAATCCGGAGCTTACCGATTTCTAAACGGAAGGTTCCTTGCTCTTGCTCAAGCAATCGAGACACTCCACAGAAACACATCTAATGAAAAGTTTATGGATGAGGCCGCATTCAAAGATATACGGCGACAGATAATCACAGGCTGCCCAGAGGCTTTTAGAGGTCGGCTAAGCCCGATGCTGATTCATGGGAACGAACTAAGCCTAAAAGAGCGACTAGAAAGAGTAATAGACCCACACTCAAAATACTTTGGCGGCAATGAAAACGTCGAAACCCTGATAAAAATGATAAAAGACAACAGAAACTATCTAACCCACTACGATAGAGCATTAGAAAATAAATTATTGGATGGACCGAAACTATATGCTGTTTGTCTGAAGATTGAGGCCATACTTCAAATAAAATTCATGGAACTTATCGGCTTTGAAGAAAGCCTTCTAGACCAAATCATAGAAAGAAGCCACGCCATAGCAAACAAGTTAAGACCCACCTTAACTGACAGTTGAGAGAGGATTTAGCCTCACAGCATCCTGCAGGTGATCAGGCGACAGGTGGGCATATCTCATGGTCATATTGATCGAGGCATGCCCCAGAATTCTTTGCAGCGTTAGAATATTTCCACCATTCATTGCGAAATGGCTTACGCAAAACATGCTCAGACTGTCCTTTTGGCAGCTTAATTCCCGAAGCAATCAATGCTCTACGAAAAGCGCTAAGAACTATTAGCCGAAATTCTCTCAACCTGCCCTCAATCTTCAGAAGAATGATCAATCTACAGAAATGTGGATTCACTCACCTCCCATCGGCAAAGAAATGCTTTAGATTTCGCATGCGAAACTAGAGCGTCTGGATCTTCACCCGCCCTGACATAGAAAAAAACTATGAAATGTATTTCATTGATTGTCACACTGATTTGCTCCACCGTTCATGCAAGCCAACATTGGTGGATACTTGATAGCAATACCGGGCTCTGCAAATTGCATGAGTTCTCCCCCTCAGATGCTTCTTGAGGCCAATAAAGATGCTAGGGTCGATTTATATCTTGAGAAAGCTGGCATCGTTTCGATATGGCTTCCATACGAGCAAAAGCACATCTACTTCGCTACGTCCCTCGATGCTTGCAACCGGGCTAAACTGGCTGCCTCAAAGCCCTCAAAGTGACCACATTTTGTCCATTTAGCAGTGCTTTTATGTGCCAGAAAGCTCACCGACCAAATCATAACCAACTGATTTATATGAGAAAGTGTAAATTAGTGTCAGATTGACCAGTTCGAGAAGCGGGTTCGATTCCCGCCGGCCCACCAAACAAAGAAGGCGCAAGCCATTGATAGCACCATATTCTTGCTATCTTTGGCTTGCGCTTTTTTTATGGCACCGGAAAAGCCTCGCAAAGCAGAAGAAGCTATCACGTATTTCAGCTCATTAGCCGTCCGCCAACGATGTGTAGTGGCGTTGTGAGCACAAGCTTATGGCGCAAGGCGTTCACGCTGCCAGCAGCCATCTCCTTGCTTCACGTACCGAAAACGGTCATGCAAACGACTGGGGCGGCCATGCCAAAACTGGATCTCGGTGGGGATGATCCGGTAGCCCCCCCACTGCTCCGGGCGAGGCACCGGCGCCGAAGGAAATTCCTGCTCCAGCCTCGACACCTCTGCCTCCAACCATTCCCGGCTAGCGGGTCGGCTCTGGGGGGAAATGGCTGCACTCACCTGGCTGGCATAGGGGCGGGAGGCGAAGTAACTGTCTGATTCTTCCTGATCCACTTTTTGCGCCTCGCCAATCACTATCATTTGGCGATCAAATGGCTGCCAGAACATGGTGAAGGACACCTTGGGGTTGGCCGCGATCTCTTCACCCTTGCGGCTGTCGTAGTGGGTAAAAAAGGTAAACCCCTGATTCTCGATTCCCTTGAGCAGGACCACTCGCGAAGAAGGCTGGCCATTGGCGCTCACCGTGGCAAGCGTGATGGCATTGGGCAGCGGCAATTCAGCTTCAATCGCTTCATCTACCCAACGACGGGCCTGCTCCAGCGGATCATCATGGAGGGTGGCTTCGATCAGGCCGTCAGCGTGATATTCTTCGCGCACGTCTTTCATGGTTTCCCCGGCTGGCTGTCATTCTGAGCGGGCAGTATAACGCCCGAGGAGGCCATGGCAGAAGGCTCTCTACACTTCTCTGGCAACACCGCCGGGCTGGCGCGCGGCTAAACGAGGCAACAAATGCCCTGGTGCTACATCGCCTAGGGCGACCAAAGCATCCAACCGTTACGCCAGGATTTGATTGCGTTATTTGATTGTTTTTCTGGAGCTAAAAATGTCCGCCTGCCCATGCCAATCCGGCCTGGATTACCGCCAATGCTGTCAGCCTCTGCATGAGGGCAAACCCGCACCATCCCCGCAAGCGTTGATGCGTTCACGGTTCTGCGCCTTTGCCCTAAACAATACCGCCTACCTGACCAGCAGCTGGCACCATAGCCAGCGTCCCGCCACCCTCACGCTGGATAGTGACGAACAGTGGCTGGCATTGGAGATTCTTCACTGCGATACCGATGGTGACACCGGCACCGTCCATTTCCGCGCGACCAGCCAACATCGCCAAGGCCTCAGCGTCCTGGAAGAAAACTCCCGTTTTGTTAAGGAAAATGGCCACTGGTTTTACCTGGACGGCACACCCAAATCGAGCGTGTTAAAGCTTGGGAGAAATGATCCCTGCCCTTGCGGTAGTAGCAGGAAGTTCAAGAAATGTTGCGGATAAAGAACATTATACGGCCTTACATCCTTTGCAAACTGGATGGCCCGCGCCGACACCAGTAATTCAGCAGAAGACGCGCGCTCCCATGGCCGTCGAAATAGGCCTTGCCAGAGCCTGAATGGAGCCTTCTGCCCTGCCCGTGCGTGATCTCACTGGTTACGCATTGGCGCCTCAATGGCTTAGGATAGCCTCAAAGCCAGACGTTCTAGTTACGCTGATGTTATTGATCCATTTCGCTGATTCTTTAAGGTGTCCCCATGAGCGATTCACAATTTGATGTGGTGGTCTTCGGTGCCTCCAGCTTCGTTGGCCAGATTCTCTGCCAATACCTCTTTGACACCTACGGGGCCAATGGTGAATTGAAGTGGGCAGCCGCCGGACGCTCGCAGAACAAGCTGAAACGAGTAAAAGCCTCTCTCGGCGACGGCGCCAGCACCCTCCCCTTGATCATCGCCAATGCCAACGACGCCGACAGCCTAGACGCCCTCTGCGCGCAAACTCGCGTAGTGGTTTCAACGGTGGGGCCCTACGCCTTGTATGGCGAGCCCATGATCAAGGCCTGTGTCAACAGCGGTACTGATTACTGCGACCTCACAGGGGAAGCCCAGTGGATAGCGGAAATGCTAGAAAAATACGAAACCACCGCCAAGAAAAATGGCGCACGTATCGTGCACTGCTGCGGATTCGATTCCATTCCCTCTGACATGGGGGTCTACTTTCTCCAACAGCAATCTCAAGCGCGCTTTAACGCCCCCGCCAGCACTGTGCACATGCGGGTAAAGGTCGCCAAGGGTGGTGTATCCGGCGGCACCGTCGCTAGCATGATGAATATTGCAGAAGAAGCAGGCAAAGACCCGGCTCTGCGCAAGAAATTGGCCGACCCGTACCTGCTCTGCCCTCCGGACCACGGCTTCAAGAGCCGCCAGAACAGCATCGGACTGGCCAGTTACGATGACGATTTCAACGCCTGGGTTGGCCCTTTTGTGATGGATGCCATTAACAGCCGCGTGGTGCATCGCTCCAACACCTTGAGTGGCAAGGCCTACTCCGATCACTTCATCTATAGCGAGGCCATGCTCACTGGCAATGGCATGGGCGGGCGCATGAAAGCACTGGGTATCGGCGTCGGCACCGGCCTGTTCTTTGTCGCCGCCGCGGTCAAGCCCACCCGCTGGGTGCTAAACACATTTGTAATGCCGCAACCCGGCGAGGGGCCCAGCCCGGAAGCACAAAAAGCCGGCTTCTATGACATCCGTTTTGTTGGCCACACCGACAACAGCGAAACCCTGAAAGTAAAAGTCACCGGCGATGCGGACCCCGGTTACGGCTCCACGGCCAAACTGCTTGGGCAAGCCGCCGCCTGCCTGGCACAAGACGTGGCAGAAGACGCCCCCGGCGGCTTCTGGACAACAGCCACTCTCCTTGGCGAGCCCTTACTGAAACGACTACAGGATAATGCCGGCATGACCTTCACCGTCATCGACTGAAAAACTCGGCCTGCGAGCCTTGCTCGCGGGCTGGAGCTTGCTAAAAACACCCAGTGATCACGACCCTGCGAGGCGAGGGCACGGACCACCGCACTGGCCCCGTGATGCTAACCGAGCTGCCGCACACTATTGAGACAGTGAATTCCGCCTACGAAAAACCACACCAATACACAAAACGAGCTCGAGTAATTGCCGTTCTGCACTGCTGACTTCACACCAAAACCAAAATGTTCTCGTTTCCTATTAACCCGACTTACTGGAGCTGAAAGTTCTTTACCGGTAAGGGCGCGGGTGCAACATCCCCCAACGCGTCCGCAACGGAAATTTCATGGATACGACACAAGGCATCCAACGGCAGGTCGTTAGGGGCGCGCCCGAACGGTGTTTCTAGGTGCTCAGAAAGGCGATCAATACCGAAGAAGGTATAGGCTACGACGGCGGTGAGAATGGGTGACACCCATCCCATGCTTCCGGTCAATGCGAAAGGCAACAGGTAGCAATAGACATAGGCTGTACGGTGAACCAACAAGGTATAGGCAAACGGCAGAGGCGTAGTCGCAATTCGTTCGCTGGCAGCCTGAACCTTACTCAGCGCGGCCAAACGCTCATCAAGCATCCTCAAACCCATACTATCCAACGAGCCCTGACGATACTGCTCACCCAGCAGGCTGCCAGCCTGTGCGATAAAGGCATCGGCAGGGTTCGCGGTTGCCAATGCTAGATCACAGTCTTCACGCGACACCCAGGCCAACAAATCCTCGCCAACATTTTCTTCCCGTAGCTGCCCTTTCAGGGCGTGGGCATAGGCAAGGGCCCTCATCAGTATAGCTCGCCGGGCAGGCGCATTTTCCCCTAGCAGCGCACCGCTAACCCGAGCCAGGCTGCGTATTTCATTAACCATCTGCCCCCACTGCTTCCTGGCTTCCCACCACCGGTCATAAGAGGCATTGTTGCGAAAACCAAGCAGAATCGACAAAACGATTCCAAGCAGGGTCACCGGCATGATAGTCAGACTTTGCAAACCAATCAGCTGATAGTGGCTAAGCGCTGCAACCGCCACGGAAAACAACGCAACAAAGGCAATATGCGGCAAAATTTCCGGCACTACCGAGCCTCGCAGGGCAAGCAATAGGGCAATAGCGTTAGGACGCTCTCGAACGATCATGGTAGTAATCCGCAGAAATGTCGGGGCTGGCGCCAAACGGCGCCGCTAGCCAATCGGTAGCGCGAGCACCCCCACTAGCAACCGTGCTTACTCACTCACTTAGCTCTTCAATTTATAACCGGTTTTGAAAATCCACCACACCAGCCCCATGCACAGGGTCAGGAAAAACAACGTCATACCCAAGCTAACACCAATGTGTACATCGGCGACGCCGAAAAAGCTGTAACGGAATCCACTAATCAAATAGACCACCGGATTGAACAAAGTCACCGTCTGCCAGACCGGCGGCAACATATCGATGGAATAGAAACTGCCCCCCAGGAAGGTCAGCGGTGTAATAATCATCAAAGGAATGATCTGCAACTTCTCAAACGTATCGGCCCACACCCCGATAACAAAGCCAAACAAACTGAACGTCACTGCCGTAAGCAACAGAAAACTGATCATTAAAAGTGGATGTTGCACGTCATAATCCACAAATAATCGAGCGGTAAGAAGAATAAGCAACCCCAGAATCGTCGACTTGGTAGCCGCAGCCCCCACATAGCCGATCACAATCTCCACATAGGACACAGGAGCAGATAACACTTCATAAATGGTGCCGGAAAAGGTGGGCATGTATATACCAAAAGACGCGTTGGAAATACTCTGCGTCATCAGAGACAACATGATCAGCCCAGGAATAATAAACGCGCCATAACTAACACCATCAATCTCGACCATACGTGAACCGATGGCGGACCCGAACACCACAAAATACAACGATGTGGAGATCACTGGTGATGCAACACTCTGCATCAGAGTACGCCAGGTTCGCGCCATCTCGAATTTGTAAATCGCGCGAATGGAGTGAATATTCATTTTTCATCCCCCGGTACATTGGGTTTTTCACTGGTGGCTCCATTCGAAACCGGGCTAGCGCCAGGCTTACCGTTATGAACTAGATCCACAAAAATATCTTCCAGCGAACTTTGTCGTGAGTGCAGGTCTTTGAAATCGATACCCTGCTCGTTCAGGTGACGTAGCAGTTCGGCAATGCCGGTGTTTTCCTGGTTGGCATCGTAGCTATACACCAGTGAGAAGCCTTCATCGGCCAACGCCAGTTCCTGCCCTGCCAACACATCCGGCACTGCCGTCAATGGCTCAGACAGATGCACGATCAGCTGTTTGCGGCCTAGCTTCTCCATCAGGCGCGATTTTTCATCCACTAGAATAATTTCACCCTTGCTGATAATCCCCACTCGGTCGGCCATTTCCTCGGCCTCTTCAATGTAGTGGGTAGTCAGGATGATAGTGACTCCTTGCTCACGAAGCTGACGTACCATTTCCCACATTTCACGTCGCAACTCCACGTCCACGCCCGCGGTGGGCTCATCAAGAAACAAAATTCTGGGTTCATGGGACAGCGCCTTGGCTATCATCACCCGACGTTTCATGCCACCGGACAACGTGATGATCTTGCTGTCTTTCTTGTCCCACAGAGACAATGCCTTTAACACTTTTTCGATATGGGCATCATTGCGCGGTTTTCCAAAAAGGCCACGACTAAAACTCACCGTTGCCCAAACTGTTTCGAAGGCATCCGTGGAAATTTCCTGAGGCACCAACCCAATGGCACTTCTTGCGGCACGAAATTCGGAAATGATGTCATGGCCTGCGGCCCGCACCGTACCCGAAGAAGGATTAACAATACCGCAAATAATACTGATCAGCGTGGTTTTGCCCGCACCATTGGGCCCCAGCAAGGCAAAGATCTCGCCAGCGCGAATATCCAGATCCACGCCTTTGAGCGCCTGAAACCCGGATTGATAAGTCTTGTGCAGGTTCTTGATCGAAACCACTGCATCCACACGCATTCTCCCTCAATGGCAGCACATCAGGGCTGCCCACTTGCATTAATTCAGGCGCCTATTATGCACACCCGGCAGGCCCTTGGCGCATCGTTCTGGAGCCCCTAGTCCCTTCGCATCAAACCCCAGACAACGTCATTACCGCTACGGCCCCGCGCAGACCGCTGATGTGCTAATATAGCGAACCACAATCAGGTCCGGCGCAGCACGATACAGCGCGACCTCCTGCGCCCGCCCACCCGGGCAACAGCGCAGGATCTCCACGCCAGCGCTGTTGCCAGCCTGAACACGAGAGCCGAGCTCACACCGCGAGCATCACGACTTAGGTCGGACTTCATCTTGCCCGCCAGCGTGCCAGAATAGGGACCACCCCTCAGTCCGGCACAAACTCGGACACTACGGTTTCACCCTCACCAACCGCAATCAGGAGGCAATATGAACGAGAACACCGTAACCGTTATTCCCGGGGACGGAATCGGGCCGGATATCGTGGATTCCACAGTGCGAGTTCTGGACGCACTGGATTGCGGGCTCAAGTTTGAATATGCCATCGCAGGACAGACCGCTCTTGATAAAGGGCTGGAACTGGTACCCGAAGAGACTCTCACCATACTACGTCGCAATCGCCTAGCCCTAAAAGGCCCCATCACCACGCCAGTGGGCGGCGGCTTTACTTCCGTTAACGTCACCCTTCGCAAGACCTTTGACCTGTTCGCCAATGTGCGCCCCGCCCTCTCCATTCCCGGCGTGAAGTCCCGCTATGACAATGTGGACATCATGACCATCCGAGAAAATATCGAAGGCATCTATTCTGGTTTGGGGCAAACCGTCAGCGACGACGGCGAAACCGCCGAGCTGCGTAGCCGTATCACCCGTACTGAGTCCGAACGCTTACTGCGCTTTGCTTATGAAACGGCGACCAAACAAGGCCGAAAAAAGGTCACGGTGGTACATAAAGCAAACATCATGAAATCCACCTCTGGGCTATTTCTAGATGTGGCACGCAAGGTGCGTAAGGATTACCCAAACCTGGAACACGAAGAAATGATTGTGGACGCCTGCGCCATGCAGCTAGCCATGAACCCACACCGTTTCGACGTGCTGGTCACCACCAATCTTTTTGGCGATATTCTCTCCGACCTGTGTGCCGGGCTGATCGGTGGGTTGGGCGTGGCCCCAGGGGCCAACATCGGGGAACATGGCGGCCTATTTGAAGCGGTGCATGGTAGCGCCCCAGACATCGCCGGCAAAGGCATCGCCAACCCCACTGCCATCTTACTGGCCGGGGCGATGATGCTTGATTACATGGAGCAACACGACAAGGCAAAGAAACTGCGCCGTACGGTACGCCATGTGGTCGGCCAAGGTGAAGTAGTGACTCCAGATCTAGGGGGCCGCGCCAGCACTAGCGAGTTTACCGACGAGCTAATTCGCCACCTCACTAACCAATAGCCGCCACCAAAGTAAGTACCCGCCCGGTGGCCCGACATCGTCGGCAACCGGGCTATTGCTCAAACGTTACCTGTAACCTTTTCGAGCGTGCGCAGGCCTGCAGATCTTCAATACCCGGCTTATCAATACGTCCATTTGGCTGAACACGCCCATCGCCCATACGCCTGATAAGCCATGGGCCATTCTCTAGCAGCTTCCGCCGGCGTGTTAGCACGCATCAACGTAACGTAACCATTGCTTCCGGTAGTATTGAATCGTTCCCCGAGACAACTAGCCACTCGATCTAGGCCTGATCCACGGTCAGCCTTGAATTTGTACTTTCCAGAAAACCAGACAATCCGCTGAGCATCTGAATAATAATTCGTTTGCAAATCAGCATTACATTTTGAGCACACATAGTAATACTGAACCAGGCCATCGTATTTACCGTTGAAAACAAGAGCCTCGGATTCCTCATTCGTTAGCACCATAGATTTAGATAACGTTTTCGACCCTCTTATGTTCGTTATATCGACCCTTAACTTAGCGCCCGAGTCCAATCGAGAGAAATGGAACCAGTCATTCACCGTCCAAACGTATGCGACACGCATTTCTTTTCCGCTAAACCCAGACAGCCCCTGTCGGTTAACCTGCTTTCCATTGGCATAAATCTGAAGGTAGAGGCCCCCCTGAGAATCAGTCTAATTCCTCTCTACTATCTCCACCTCCTCGGTTCCCAAACGCCCCGCCGGTAAATCGTTATGAAAGCAATGGATTTAAACATCATTTACCCCGACAACAGACACAATAGAGGTCCCGTACTAAGGCAGGGAACCTCTATTACAAAATAGCAAAAGGAGACGGCCTATCGCATACCCCAATTTGGGTATCAACCCCATTGCTAGTCCTGTTAGGGTGGACTGTCAGGGCAGAAAGCCCTGCAGGTTATCTTCAACAAGTTGGGCCAGAGCATCCAGGTGGGCAGGTTCAGCATTAAGTGCGGAGATATAAGCAAAAGACTCACCGCCAGCTTCTTCAAAATACTCACGGTTTTCTTGGTCAATTTCTTCCACGGTTTCCAGGCAATCCGCAGAAAAGCCTGGGCAGAATACCTGTACTGATTTCACGCCTTCACCGGGGAGGGATTTCATGGTGGCATCAGTATAGGGCTGCAGCCACTCTTCTGCGCCAAAGCGGGACTGGAACGTGGTCATCCACTGGCCATCACTCAGCCCAAGCGCCTTGGCCAACAACTGTGATGTTTGGTGGCACTCATGGAAATATGGATCGCCCTTGAGCAAAAAGCGTTTCGGCACACCGTGAAAGCTAAATACTAACTTGTCCGCACTACCGTTCTTTTCTCGGTAGGCACGAATATGCTCAGCCATGGCTTGAATATAGGGCGGGTAATCCGGGTAATGGCTAATAAAGCGTAGATCAGGCAGCAAGCGTCGGCCCATAAAATCCTGGGCCACGGCATCAAAGGTAGAGCCATTGGTGGAACCGGAATATTGCGGATACAACGGCAACACAACCAGCTTACGAATGCCCTCGTCCTCAAACGCCTGCAACTGGCTGGCAATGGACGGATTGCCGTAACGCATGGCCACACGCACCACCACATCATCGCCATATTTACTCTGCAAGCGCTGACGAATACCTTCCCCTTGGGCAAGGCTGTACACCAACAACGGCGAGCCCTCTTCCGTCCACACGCTTTTGTAGGCTTCCGCAGACTTACGAGGGCGAATGACCAGAATCACCAGATTAAGGATGAAAAACCAGATAAAGCGGGGAATCTCCACCACTCGGGGATCAGAAAGAAACTCCCGCAGATAACGGCGCAGGGCGCCTGTTTCCGGCGCATCTGGGGTTCCCAGGTTTGTAATGAGCACACCAACCTTGCGGGGGTTGAGGTGCTCTAGGTTTTCCTGTCCCTTGTAGGCCATCCTGATTCTCGCTCAGCAATACATGTTGATTCGTTAGTGTAGCGCTAGCACCTCAAAGCGCCATGAAGCCCTATCTATTGCAACGATTAGCTTTCTGGTAGCTCGCCTTCGTGCTGGGCTAAAGCGTCACGGAGATCATCGGGCAGCGGCGCTGAGGCCTGCGTCTTGTGGTCAAAATACACCTGAACGGCCCGCCCTCTGGCCACCAGAGCCCCGTTCTGCCATGCCTGCTGAATCACCACAAAGGAGCTGTTGCCAATGCGCTCAATAGCTGCACGCAGGATCACGTCACTGCCATAGTAAATCTGAGCGACAAAATCGACCTCCACTCGGGCGAGAATCAACGGCATTGATGCTGGATTTTCCGCGTCACCGAAAAGCCGAAACAACGGCGCACGACCGGTTTCAAACCAACCAGTGACAACCGTATTATTCACATGGCCAAAAGCATCGGTCTCGTAAAAGCGGGGGGTAATGGTTTGTTCAAACATGGCTGAATCCAATACAGGAAAGAAGCCGCCATGATACCCATAGCCTCCCATAAATCGAAGCCTTGATGATCACGAGCCGGGGCTTAGGGAACGCCTTGCAGATGATCCAAGTCCGCTCGCAATTTCTCGACGGCCTCTTCCTGGGAATACTGCTCCACCTGCAACTGATCCACCCGCGCCATTAAGGCCTCGATGCCCTCACTGGCCCGCTCCATGGGCTCTCCCATTTCGCTGGATTGCTGCGCGCGTTCTTCCAATTCCCGCAACTCCTCATCCTGCACCGAGAGCTGCTGGCGCGCACGGCGCAACCGATCAGAGACATCGATCAAGGCTCGCTGCTCATCCAGCAGCAAGCGTCGCAGCCGATTGAGCAAGGACTGGTAAGCATCGCTACCCACGGTTATTTGCTGCCAATCGGCGAAGCGCTGCCGCAACAGGGAGGCCGGCAGGCCAGCAGGAAGGTCCGTAAGCGACAAGCTAATCCGCGCCTGGGTCACATCGTCCTTATCGAACAGTCCGGTCTGTTCGCCTTCAATTTTCGCCACACCGGGCAACACTGCTCGCTCCCCTGCCCGAGCCCCCGCCGTCACCACCAGTTCCCGAGTATCTGCATCTGCATAACGCACCCGCTGCAGATCCTCCTGCAGCAGCAGAGCCACATCAAACAGGTAATGGGTAGCAGAATGGTCCTCATGCCCCTCTTCATTGCGCCCCGTCACGGTCAGAGTATCCACCCGCCAAACGCTCAGGTTGTTATCCTGCAAGGTCTGCCGTACCTGCTGTTGCAGATACGCTTGCTTGCCATCATTGCTACAAGAACCAACAGCCAAAAGCGCCAGCAACCCCGTGGCGAGCCCGATCAGGGTGGATTTTATAGTCATGGCCCCTCGCTTTCCTGGTTTGTCTGCTTAATACGCGCCTTCTTGCTTAATTCTTCACCCCACCCATACCGCCCGGCGGGACTGTGTTTTGCCTGACAAGCCGGTACAATGCCGCCTCTTTCTCCCCGCCGGTTGCTGAGAGTACTCCGCAGCCGTCGATGGCGTGCCCCCGCCGCTCTCTCGTTACAGGATAGTCCTTTGATTTCTACCGCGAACATCACTATGCAGTTCGGCGCCAAGCCACTGTTTGAAAACGTTTCCGTCAAATTCGGCAACGGCAACCGTTACGGCCTAATCGGCGCCAACGGCTGCGGCAAATCCACCTTCATGAAGATTCTCGGTGGCGAACTGCAGCCCAGCAATGGTCAGGTCATGCTGGATTCCAATGATCGCCTTGGGAAATTGCGCCAGGACCAGTTCGCCTTCGAAGAATACACGGTTCTGGACACCGTGATCATGGGGCATACCGAGCTGGCCACGGTAAAAGCCGAACGCGACCGTATCTACAGCCTGCCGGAAATGAGCGAAGAAGACGGCATGCGCGTGGCGGAACTGGAGATGCAGTTCGCAGAAATGGACGGTTACACCGCCGAAGCCCGTGCCGGGGATCTGCTGTTGGGCCTTGGCATTCCCGAGGAGCAACAGGCGGGCCCGATGACCGCAGTGGCCCCCGGCTGGAAACTGCGCGTGCTGCTCGCCCAAGCGCTGTTTTCCGATCCGGACGTATTGCTGCTTGATGAGCCCACTAACCACTTGGACATCCATACTATTCGCTGGCTGGAAGATATTTTGGTGGCCCGTTCTAGCACCATGATTATTATCTCCCACGATCGCCACTTCCTGAACAGTGTATGCACCCACATGGCGGATCTCGATTACGGTGAACTCCGCTTGTTCCCCGGTAACTACGACGAGTATATGACCGCCGCCACCGCCGCCCGTGATCGGCTGTATGCAGATAACGCCAAGAAGAAAAAAGAAATTGCTGACCTGCAAAGCTTTGTTAGTCGCTTCTCGGCTAATGCCTCCAAGGCCAAACAGGCCACCAGCCGGGCCAAGCAAATCGACAAGATCCAGCTGGAAGAGGTAAAGCCCTCCAGCCGCATTAGCCCCTACATTCGTTTTGAACAAAGCAAAAAACTACACCGCCAAGCGGTAACCCTAGAAGGGCTCGGCAAGCATTACGATGACCTGACCCTATTCCAGGACCTGAGCCTGCAAGTAGAGGCCGGCGAACGGGTAGCCATTATCGGCCCTAACGGCATCGGTAAGACCACCCTGCTGCGCTGCCTGGCCGGCGACCTGACCGCAGATACCGGCACCGTAAAATGGGCGGAAGCCGCCGACCTCGGTTACTTCGCTCAAGACCACAGCCATGACTTTGAACAGGACATGATCCTGTTCGACTGGATGGCCCAATGGACCAGCGATGGCGAGCAGGCAGTCCGTGCGGCGCTTGGCCGCATGCTGTTTTCCAACGACGAAGTAATGAAATCCGTGAAGGTGATTTCCGGGGGAGAACAAGGCCGCATGCTGTTCGGCAAGCTGACGCTGACTCAGCCCAATGTCTTGTTACTGGACGAACCCACCAACCATCTGGACATGGAATCCATCGAAGCGCTCAACCTAGCGCTGGAGAACTACCCAGGCACACTGTTCTTTGTCAGCCACGACCGGGAATTCGTCAGCTCCTTGGCCACCCGCATTCTGGAAATCACCCCGGACGGAGTGCGCGATTTCACCGGCAGTTACGATGATTATCTGAAGAGCATTGAGGCCTGAAGGCACGTAAAGAACAGCAAAGCGGAAATGCCGGCAAGGCGTTTCCGCTGTTTTATGCCCCCCTTCTATAAGGGCCTCACCAGATAGGGATTTCAGAACCGGGAGAATCCAATGGCCGATATTGATCAAGCCAGCAAAACCGAGATGGAAGCCGCCGCGTTTCGCCACCTGCTGCGGCATCTGGATGAACACAAAGACGTGCAAAATATCGACCTGATGATCCAGGCAGATTTCTGCCGTAATTGTTTGGCTAAGTGGCTAATGGAAGCGGCGACGGAGCAAGGCGTGGAACTGGATTATGACGGCGCACGGGAATACGTCTACGGCATGCCCTTCGCTGAATGGAAAACGCTCTACCAGAAACCCGCCAGCGAGGCACAACTGGCAGCCTTTGAGGCCAAACAAGCCGCCCGTAAACGCTAAGCTGCTTTAGCAAAACGAATTTCCCCGGCCCCAAAAAGGCGGCCCGCAGGCCGCCTGACAACACACAGGGCTTGTATTTTATTGCCGTGATTTATTCGCTGAAGACACTTTGCACTTCATAGATGGCGGTGGAGCCACTGACTTCGTTCCCCACCACCAGCAGCGCCTTGCCGTTGGCAGAATCCGCAGCCGAAATAAACACCAACCCTTCCGGACCCAGATCCCCATACCCATCCAGGTTGCCCGCTTCCGGAGCCACATCCCAGGTTTCACGGCTGTTCAAATAATCCTGATAGACCGGCGCCGCCGGATCCGTAATGTCATACACCAGCACGCCCCCCATGCGCTCCAGCCCCAAGAACAAGAAATGCTTGTCGCCAATCTGACCGATGGTCAGCCCTTCCGGCTCAGGCCCCTTGGCATCACTGCGGCTGTCTATGGCATTGCCTTCATCGTGGCCGCTGTTGAAATAGTCGGCACAATCGATTGATCGCTCGGAGCCCAACTTGCAGTCGTCGCTGGCCAGAAACTGCTCAATGGCATCGCCGCTATCAAACACCAGATCACCACTGTCATCGCGAATGGAGAACGAACGACCACCATAGCTGTAGAGCGTGTCGTACATGATATGCGTACCCACCTCGTCTCCTTCAGGCTGCGAACCATTGGCCATGAATTTCAGCGGTTGGCCATCGACGTCAGTCTTGTAACCCATCGTCCAGGTGATGTTCAGGCGCCCCAGCACATCGTCTTCACGGCAATCGCCGGAATCGCCCGCTGTGGCACCGCAATAGCCGAAGACCGCAGGATCCAACAGGGCTCCCTCTGCCAACGCGCTCAGCTGCGGCGGCAAATCATCGCCACAACGACGGGCAAACCCGCTGTTATGCACCAGATGCTTCACGCGGAATTCTTCAACAAAGCCCTGGCTAGCATCCGGCTCACAAGCGACCGGCGGCACCACCTTTGCATCCGCTTCTTCGCCCCAGTAGTCGTCATTGTCTTCGCCCCAGGCCCGAGCATCCCCTTCGTTGGCGGTCACCAGGTAGGTCTTGCCGTTCACGGTATAGCCATGAATCGAGTCCGGCAGGTACAGCCCCACTACACCGGCAAAAGTCCTGATATTGATAACTTCATCGTCATCGCTGGCATCAATCCCGTTACCTTCTACGCTGCGATCAATTTCTCCCAGAGAAACGATGTCGGTTATCGTCGCTGTGGCGATATCCACTTTCGCCAGCGCATTATTTTCCTGCAGGGTCACCCAGGCTGTGTTGCCATCAGCTGAAACCGCAATGTACTCCGGCTCCAGATCCTGCGCGGCGGATGCCCCCGGACCATAAATGCGAACCCCTTGGTTACGCAGGCTCTCTTCCTGGCCGTTATACGCCGTGAAGTCTGCAGTACTAACCACCGGGTTGGACGGATCACTGAAATCCACAATGCTGATAGAGCCCTCAGGGTCTGTTTGATAATCATCACTGGGCTCGCCTTCGTTGGCGGTGAGCACGCGGGTTCCATCCGGGGTAAACGCCACCATGTCTGGCTGGGCGCCAACCCGCTGGCTGCCCAGCAAGGTCAAATCACTGGCCTGATACAACGCCACAAAGCCATTATCAGTTTTCGGCTCCGCCTCAATGGCCACCGCCACCAAACCATGGCTGGCAGCGACGCTATTCACTTCCGCGCCCGGCGCAATGCCTGCGACACTAATCGCATCGATCTTGACCGGGTTCTCAGGGTCACTCAGGTCCAGCACATCCAGTTCGCCCTGCTCCGCATTCACTACGAACAAACGCTGGCTTGCCGCATCATAAGCCGGGATTTCTGCGGCGGAGGCATCAAAACTGCCTGTGGAATAGCGACTGACATAGGAGAGCTTGATACTGTCCGGTGTGCGCACCGCCTCATCCACAACCGCGTCAGGCTGATTGCTGTCGCCACCACAGGCCGTCAGCGTTGCCGCCAGAATGACACCAGCTCCCAGATACAAATTCTTCATCGGTTTCCCCTGTTATCTGCAGATCCCCCAAACGGATTGCTCACAGGGTTTTACAGGGCAGGAATGAAGCCAGCACGACAGTGAAATGACGACTTGATGACAGCTACCGGGCGGCCACGGACAGAGCACCGTTCCACAGAGGGAATTGACCCAAGGGTACAGAGAGCCTGGAAGGGGTAATCCAACAACTTTCAATGCGGCATAAAAAACGCGGCACCTGCCAGGCAGGGCCGCGTTTACCGAGCGAAACCAAGCTGATTCACATCAGACGGTTTCGTAATCGTTCTCTTCAAAAGCGGCCATCTGTGCCGCGTACTGAGTGGCAAACCCTGGGTACATGGTGGCATTGAAGCCGTCTTCGGTGAGATACCAGCTCTTGCAACCTGAATTCCAGTTAGTTTTTGCCAGCCGTTTCTGCATGGCCTGGTTGTGCTTACGCTGAACATCTTTTTTCACATCCAGCATCTTCAGGTCTTCCTGAAGAATTTTCTGCACCCCTTTCACCGCGTAATCAAGCTGGGACTCCATATACACCAGGGCGGAATTATGACCGGGCCCAGAATTAGGCCCAAAGGTCATATAGAGATTGGGATAACCGGACACATTAATGCTCTTGTAGGCCTGGGCACCGCCTTGCCACTCGTCACCCAACACCCGACCCTTACGCCCTTTAACGGGGAAAGGCGTGCCGGAATGGCTGACATCGAAGCCCGTAGCAAACACGATGCAGTCGGCCTGATGCTCAATACCTTCTACCGTACGAATCCCTTTTTCACTAAGGCGAGCAATGGGCCAGGTAATCAGTTTGGCATTGTCTTTTTGCAACGCAGGGTAATAATCATTGGAGACCAACACCCGCTTGCAGCCGATGGTGAAATCCGGGGTCAACTGACGACGCAACCAGCGGTCTTTCACTTGCCGGCGTAGATGCATCTTCGCTACCCGTTCAGCAACGCGGGTCAGCGGCGAGTTCCATATTACCGCCAGCGCCATGCTTTCATGGGTCCAGAAGAGAAGATTACGCATGGCCTGCTGGCTGGCCGGCAACTTGCGAAAAAGGGCTTTGTTCCAGGCCGGAGTGACAAAATCAGGACGCGGCAGAACCCAGCCCGGAGTGCGCTGAAACACCTTCACGTGGGCCGCCTGTTTGACCAGTTCGGGAATGATTTGGATACCGCTGGCACCGGTACCAATGACAGCCACTTTCTTGCCGGTAAAATCGTACTCATGATCCCAGCGGGCGCTGTGAATCTTGTGGCCCTTGAAATCCTCAATACCAGTAATCGCCGGGAAACTGCAGTTCGACAAGGGCCCCTGAGCCATCACTGCGGCCCGCCCAGCAAACTGCTCCCCCTTATCCGTCGTGGCGGTCCAGATGCCTTTCTTTTCATCAAAAGACAGCTCTTGCACGTTTTTCTCGAAACGAATGTACGACTCCAACTCGAACTCAGCCACCAGATGCTGGATATAACCCAGGATTTCTTCGCTGCCCGAGAAGCTCCGTGACCAGTTCGGGTTGGGCGCAAAAGAATACGAATAGAGATTGGAGGGAACGTCGCAAGCGGCCCCAGGGTATTGATTGTCTCGCCAGGTGCCGCCCACCGCGTTGGCTCGTTCCAGAATCACGATATCCTCAATACCGGCCTGCTTGAGACGAATGGCCATCCCTAGGCCGGCAAACCCCGCGCCCACAATCAGGACCGAGGCCGGTTTTATCACTGGTGTTTTTGTTACCGCCGGCTCTTTCGTTGAGGAAGAACGCTGACGGGAAGCCGATTTGCGAACGGCCTTTTTAGGGGAAGTAGGGGATGCAGTCATAACAAAATCTCATCAAAAAGCAGGAGACCACCATCATCTGCCAGGCACATGATGGTGGTCTTCGGTAACATCAAGCAATGGGGTGATAAGTCAGCTCATTCACCCAGGAAGGCACAGCAGGCAGCATCCGGGGCGGTATCATTCCGGTCAACTTGACTAGACCATCCACGGGTACGTGATAAACACGTTTATTGCGATCTACCATAAGTTTGGCGTGGTGACGGACCAACTGATACCAAGGGTTACGACGGCCATCTTCGGTACGCCCACCAATTGTTTCGAATTTGGCCATCGCGGCATACAGGCGCTCTTCCGGCAGCCCCATACCAATAATGTTGTCGCGCATCTTGTTGAGCAAAGGCAGATAGGAGGCCATACCTAACAACAGGCGAGGATTCAGCAGGGGGGCCAGCATTTTGGCGGCACCAATAAAGGTCTTCCCGCGCCCCTGCATTTCCATCACGCTAAAGCCGACGCCCAAATGACGGGATTCGTCGTCATTGATTTTTTCAAAGGCCTGATGACAAATCGGGTCTTTTACGGTCTCCAGCAGGAAGGTACACAAGGCACCATCCAGAGCAATTTCTAGCATCGGCACCATTGTGCCCAACACATAAATCGGCATCTCATCGCTGTAACGATCCAGCCACTCAATCGCCAATCGTAAGTTGATATTAGGTTCGGGAATACCTTCTCCCTCGAGCATCCCCCAACGTTTCATCAGTGCCATTTCGACATTGGCATGGCGCTGCTCTTCCGCGTGAAAGTAGGTATAGATTTGACGCAAGGTTTCTGTGGGCGCTTTCTTAGCCATGGCGGCAAAGGCCCTGGCGCCCACGTGCTCAATCCACATCACATCAGCCATGAAAGCTTTCAGCTTGGGCCATTGTTCTTCGGTAATCAGCTCCGCGCCGGGAGCATCCCAGTCGATATCTGACAGGGCCCACTGGGTGGATTGAATCTTTGCCAACATTTTTTCCAAATCGATAGAAGCCATGATGCTCTCCTGTTATTGCGATACGGCTTTGAAGCCGTTTAACGGCATTCGGTTTATGCTTTTGCGGACGCCAAGCGGCTGAGCAGCCCGGCACCACGGGTATAGACGGAGGGCAGATAACGCTTCGCCCGCCAGATCATTCGTGCATCCATTTGCGGCAGCACATAAAGCTGCCCGCGATCTAAAGCCTTGAGAGTGGTGAGCGCGACACCTTCGGCGGGCACGCCAGTAAGCTCCACAAGTCTGTTCATCAGCGGCGTGATCCCGGCATCGATCCGGCCAGTGGTGAAAATATTGGTGTTTACCACTGTAGGACATAGCACCGTTACGTTAACGCCGGTGCCGGAAGTTTCGGCTGCCAGTGTCTCTGACAGCGCCAACACCCCTGCCTTGGTCACGTTGTAGGGCCCCATCAACGGGGCCGCCGCAAAACTGGCCGTAGAGGCCACATTGATAATCCCACCGTACCCTTGCGCCTTGAGTCTCGGTGCAAAAACGTGGCAACCATGGATCACACCCCATAGGTTAATGCCCATGGTCCAGTGCCAATCGTCCATGGAAGTCTCGCCTACCGGTTTGCCGCCCACGCCTACGCCCGCGTTATTGATCACCAGATTCACCGGCTCTGGGAGCAGCGCATCTGCTTGTTCGGCCAGCGCTTCTACCTCTGCTTGGACACTGACGTCGCACTGCACCGCCCACGCCCTCCCGCCCGTGCTGACAATGCGGTCAGCCGTTTCCTGGGCGGTCCCCAGATTGATATCCGCACAGACCACCGCCCCATTGCGCCGAGCCAGCTCTTCGGCAAACGCACGGCCTATGCCGCTTCCTGCCCCGGTGACAACAGCGGAGGCATTCGCGCTAATGGTTTTATTACGACCAAACATGCCGTCTGCTCCATCAAGTCAAAATAGCCATTGCATCAAGGCAACGGTTTATTGTTACATCCTCTAATGTGACAGTAGATCGAATGCTTGTTCGGATTCAACTCGGAAATCATTATGGCTCGCAAACCCAAACAACAGCGCTCCAAAGCCACCGTCGATGCTATCGTCGAGGCCGCCCTAATCTCGATTGCCCAGCAGGGGCCATCGGCCACCACAACACGCCAAGTTGCCGACATCGCCGGCATCGGCGTGGGCTCTTTATATGAGTATTTCGAGGACAAGGACGCCATACTGAAAGCCGCCGGCGCCCGTTTCGTGGACGATACCGTGGCCATGATTAAGCCGCTGACTCCGGAACTGGTACGGATGAATATCCGCGATGCAGTGAGTAAGCTGCTGTTTACCTTTCGCGATTTTCTTGAAGAAAATCGCCAGCTGTATCTGAACTGTGCACGCCACGCTTTCAGCCAAGACATGGTGATGCATCTGGAGCCCATCAATCGCGCCCTGTTGGACCTGTTTACTCAATACCTGATGCACCACCCGGAGCTGTTGCGTATGCCTAATATTCCGGCGGTGTCCTATTTTTATATCAACGGCGGGGTTTTCACCGTGGTACGCCATCTCTCGGAAGAAAAACCAACCCAGAGTTTCGAGGAACTGACCACGGTGTTCGGAGACTTTCTTGCCAGTTATGCGGAACACAAACTGGGCGCCAGCAACGCCACGCAATAGCGCCGCACGACTCAAAAACGAACACCATAAATAATAATAAAATCAGGAGGCACCATGCAGACACCCAAGTCGGAAACGCCACCACCTGGGCCGCCCCCTCGTATTCCCAACCTGGCGGATTGGCGTTTCAACCGCTATCTGACCATGCAGCTGATGCCGCTGTTCTATCTTCTGCTGATTGCTGGCGCACTGATTGTGGTCGTTAGCGTAGTTGGCTTGTGCTTTTGGTTCTCTACGCTGGCCGGCATTATTGCCGCCGTTATTGCACCACTTGCCTTTGTGGTAATGGTGGCGGTGATCCGCGCGGCACTGGAATACATGATTATGGCCCACCGCATCATGCGCATCATCGAACGCATGGACGCCCTCCCCGGCCAGGTAGCAGACTTATCAGTACGTGTTGACGGCATTACCAATCATGTAGACGAATTGAGCGGGCATGTAACCGATATCCATGAAACACTGATGCACGCCCGCCCGTTGCTACGCTCCGCGGGCTTACCCAGCCGCCTGCTCAATGCATTGCGGCGCCGAACGCCTGACGCCTGAGGTTCGCAAGCCGCATCCGCCCTCATTCACGTCCACATCAACCCACAGATTGTCGTTTTCGGTGCTGACATCGCCACATGTATACCGCACTATTATGCTCCTGAAAGCGTCCCACTTTTTTCGGTGGCGCTCACCTTGTGAGATGAGGAGTTCCCATGGCCCTACCTGCCTCCCTGCAAAACAGCCTGCAGCTACCCGTTGTGGCATCCCCCATGTTCATTGTGTCCAACCCGGAGCTGGTGATCGCCCAGTGCAAAGCCGGCATTGTCGGCTCTTTTCCCGCCCTGAACGCTCGTCCCGCAGAAGAGCTGGAAGTATGGCTCAAGCGCATTACCGAAGAGCTCGATGCCTGGAACCAGGCCAACCCTGACAAGCCTGCGGCCCCATTCGCGGTAAACCAGATTGTGCACAGATCCAACAATCGGCTGGAGCATGATCTGGAGCTATGTGTGAAGTACAAGGTGCCTATCGTAATAACCTCACTGGGCGCACGAGTGGATGTGAACGAAGCCATTCATAGTTATGGCGGACTGGTATTCCACGACATCATCAATAACTTCTTCGCCAAAAAAGCCATAGAGAAAGGTGCTGATGGCCTGATCGCTGTGGCCGCTGGCGCGGGCGGCCATGCAGGCACCCTCTCCCCGCTGGCCCTGGTGCAGGAAATTCGTGAGTGGTTCGACGGGCCACTGCTGCTCTCCGGTGCGATCGCCACCGGGGACGCCGTTCTCGCTGCTCAGGCCATGGGCGCAGACTTGGGCTATATCGGCTCCGCCTTTATTGCCACCGATGAAGCGAATGCGGATGAGCGCTACAAACAAGCCATTGTGGACAGCGGCGCCAGCGACATTGTTTATTCCAACCTATTCACTGGCGTGCACGGTAACTACCTGCGCGGGTCCATCGAAGCCGCGGGTCTGGATCCGGAGAACCTACCGGAAAGCGATCCGTCAAAAATGGACTTCGGCGATGGCAGCTCCAAAGCCTGGAAAGACATCTGGGGTAGCGGTCAGGGTATCGGTGCGGTGAAGAAAATAGGCCCAGCAGCAGATCTGGTCGACCGCCTGAAGCGAGAATACTCAGCCGCACGCCAACGGATTAATGCTTTACCTTGGAAATAGTTAAACGTTAAAAGAGGCGCTAAAGCCTGGCGATTATTCGCCATAAGCTCTGCCCTCATTAACAGATAACAGCACTAAAAAGGCCGCACCCTTTTTCAGGATGCGGCCTTTTTAGTGCTGGCCCTAGCTAGGCCCGCTGTCCATGCCTACTAGGGTAACAGCACCGTAAATGGCGCTTTTTTTCAGCTTTCAGCTCAAGCACCCAACAACGACGCCACCAGCCCTTTCTTTTTCACCGGCTGATAGTTATCGAACTCAAGGAACCCGTCATCAATGGCGCCCAAACGCAGCTTGGGCAAATCAACCATATAATTCTGCACCACCTTCCACGGCTCCTTTGAACCCTGGCGCGGCAGCCGATCATTGGCACGCTGAATGTAACCCGATTGCATGCCGAGGAAGTTATCGTCGGTAATGCAATTATCCTTGTCACGGGGAATCACTGTCTGGGCACCGGTTTTTTCCATATGGTTTAGCAAGCGGCAAACATACTCGCAGACCAAGTCGGCTTTCAGAGTCCAAGACGAGTTAGTGTAACCAAACACTAGCGCCATATTCGGCACGTCCCGCAACATCATGCCCTTGTAAACCAGCGATTCGCGTGGCTCCACCGGCTTACCATCAATGGTGCTTTTTACCCCCCCAAGCATCTGAAGGTTCAGCCCCGTCGCAGTAATAATGATATCCGCATCCAACTCCTTGCCAGACTTGAGCAAGATCCCTGTTTCAGTGAAACGTTCGATGTGATCGGTCACAATCTCAGCATCGCCATTGCGCACGGTCTTGAACAAATCGCCGTTGGGCACTGCACACAGACGCTCGTCCCAAGGGTTATAATGGGGCCGGAAATGCGCCATATCCACGTCATCACCTAGCTGTCGTTTGGCCGCAGCCAACAGCGCACGGCGAACCAGCTTGGGGCGCTGTGTGGACAATTTAAACACCATACGCTGAAGACCAATATTACGCGCACGGGTTAACCGGTAAACCATCATCTCCGGCATAAACCGGCGCATGCCCACCGAGATTTGATCCACTTCCGGCACGGTGGCGATATAGGTTGGCGAGCGCTGCAACATGGTGACTTTGGCACCTTCTTTAGCCATTGCAGGCACCAGCGTTACGGCGGTAGCGCCGGAACCAATCACCACCACTTTCTTGCCTTTATAGTCCAAATTCTCCGGCCAGTGCTGAGGATGAATGACTTGGCCTTTAAAGTCTTTCTCACCGGGGAAGTCCGGCTTATAGCCTTCGTCATAGTTATAGTAACCACCGCATGAGAACAGGAAGTTAGCGGTAAAGGTTTCTTGCTCACCGGTTTTCTCGTTGGTGGTTTCCACCGCCCAGTGGTTATCGGCACTGGACCAATTCGCCTTGATCACCTTGCGACCAAAGCGTATATGTTTTTTCACATCGTACTCTTCCGCAGTGTCTTCCACGTACTGGCGAATAGAGTTGCCGTCCGCCAACACCTTAGGTTCGGTCCAAGGGCGAAAGTTGTAGCCTAGTGTGAACATATCGGAATCAGAACGGATACCGGGATACTTGAACAGATCCCAGGTGCCACCGATGCGTTCGCGGCGCTCCAGGATCGCATAGGTGCGATTCGGCGCCTTGCGAGTCAAATGGCAAGCCGCACCAATGCCGGAAAGGCCGGCGCCAACGATCAATACATCAACGTGTTTATTAGACATATACTTTACCTCCAGCCTCTCAGGCTGCCCGATTCTCTCAGCGCAAACATTGACATCGATCAATGGCACGTTTTAATGGCGGACAGAATAGCCGCACTAGAGGGTATGAGAAAAGGCCCAAACGGGCCGTTAATTGGCTTTAGCGCCGAAGGAAAGCGCCGCTAAAGACGGCCATCTCGCTGTAACCGTTATAAACATTGGGCTTGAGTCACCATTCAGCCCGATACCAGGGCCTAGGTTTTAATCGCGCCCGGCGCCTCATTTTAGGTCATTCTGCTTGCAGGCCTAAATCAGGTTGCCCTTAGCCGCGTATTCCGGGCACCCCACCACGCCCAGCACTCACAACCCGGCGCAGCTAATAGCTCACGCTCAAGACCTAAGGGCTTTCAGGCGGCGCCATAGATTAGCTCCAGATTCCCGTTTCCTGTTCAGCACTGATCGGCTTGAGCCGTGAGGGTCCGGCCTCCGCCAACTGGGGTCTGCTCGGAGGGTCACCCGCGCGAGCATGTATGCCAATCCGCTGTCACTGGATCAGACAACGGTTCTGCTTTCATTGAGCCGCCCGTTACAACGCCATTTTAACTTTTAGCTTTCAACATCCCGCAAAAACGCCAACTGATCCGCCAGGCTGATCTCCCGGGCCTCGCCTTGGTAGACATCAAAATGTCCCACCGGATAACGTTTCACGCTGGCTCGAGCCATCGCTGCAGCCGCTTTTTCTGCCGCCGATGCCGGCGCCACCGTATCGGTTTCGCAAATAAGGATCAGCGCCGGGCAAGTGACCTTACTGGCCTGGGCCACAGGCCGAAATAGCGGCAGCGCCAGCGCAACCCGCCCGGCCACCTCGTTAGGCACGTGGGCCGGCATCAACGCGGTGTACCCATCATAGGCGTCGTCGCTGGACATAGCGGCCAGCTCACCGGGGCGCCCTGCCGAGGGCAACATTTTAGGCCCCAGCCCCAATGCACTGCTGGCCAGGTCCCACAGACCAATACCGGTCATCTTCAACGCCTGCCCCACACCCGCATAACGAATCACCTCCAACACTGACGCCATGCCGTCCATCATCGGACACTGCGCAATAATACCCGCCACCGCCTCCCGGGCCGCCACCACAGTGACCAAACCACCACCAAAGGAGGTACCCCACAAAACGATGCGCTGGTTATCCACTTCATCTAGCTTGCGCACACAGGCCAGCGCCGCCTGCCAATCAGCCACCTCCCGATAGGGCAACAACACCTGGCGGGGCATTCCTTCGCTTTCACCAAAATGGCGGTAATCGAATAGGAACACGGCATAACCGGCCTGTACAAAAGCGTCGCGAAACGGTGCCAACCCGCATTCCTTGGTAAGCCCAAAACCGTGGCCCATGACCACTGTCAGAAAAGGCCCCTCGCCTTCAGGCAAATACAGATCGCCCCGGCAGGATTGCCCGTCACTAACGAAACGTAATTCACGCATTGCACTCATGGGAAACTCCTTGTTTGGCCTGCTAACACTAATAATGAAAGCGCAGGACACTCTGAACCCCGTGCCGGAGAGGGGCTCACGCCCATCAACCGTTCAAGGCCGGAGCGATAAAGCGCCATTGTTCAATACTTTGCCCCAACACCAGAAAGAACGGATTAAGAATGTCCTCTTTGTTGTACTGCAAGGGCGCAAAGTCGGTGTTCACTACCACCCCCCCGGCGGCGGCAACCACCGCGTGGGCCGCAGCCGTATCCCACTCGCTGGTAGGCGCAAGGCGCGGGTAAATATCCGCACTGCCTTCCGCCACCAGACACAGTTTGAGAGAGGATCCCATGGAAGCGCGCTCCACTTCCCCGATCTCTTCTCGTATAAAAGCTTCCAGTTTTTCCACAGCCTCACCACCATGGCTACGGCTGGCCACCATCACCACCGGCGTGGTGCGCGCACGGCACTCAATGGCTTGGCGCTCACCGTTATGTTCTTTAAAGGCGCCCACGCCCTTTCCGCCCATATAGGTCACAGCCGTTACCGGCACGTGCACCACCCCCAGCACCGGAGTATCGCCCTCCACCAGCGCAATATTGACGGTGAACTCACCGTTACGCTTAATGAATTCCTTGGTGCCATCCAGCGGATCTACCAGCCAGAAACGCGGCCAGTCCTTACGGTCCGCATAAGCAATCCCCCCTGACTCTTCAGAGAAAACCGGAATATCCGGCGTCAGCGCCTGCAACCGAGCTTCAATAATTTTGTGGGCTGCCAAATCTGCCTCGGTAATCGGCGACTTGTCATCCTTAGTTTCCACACCCAGATCATCGCGCTCGTAAACCTCAAGAATCGCCTGTCCCGCGGCACGGGCAATCTCACCAAGCGGACCCAGCAGGGCATTTAAATCCGTCATTTCCATTTTCCTGTGATTAATTCAGAGACGTGTTGAACTATCTTTTCTCCAACAACCGCTTGGTCATCAACAACGCAGCGATCACTCTCGCCTCGGTCACATCATCGCGCTCAATCAAGCGATCCAGTTCCGATAATTTCCAGGTCACCACTTCTAGCTCTTCCGGCTCATCACCGGGAAGCGATTCCTCATAAAGGTCTTCAGCCAACACGACTTTAATGCGGTGCCCCATGTACCCGGGGGACAAGGTCAGCTCCTTCATCAGGCTCATACGCCGCGCGCCGTAACCCGCCTCTTCCTTTAATTCCCGGTTAGCCGCATCGCGCCAATCTTCACCGTGTTCATAGGCACCCTTAGGCAGAGTCAACTCATAGCTTTCCGTACCGGCGCCATATTCACGGATCATCACCACGGTATCGTCATCCAGTAACGGCACCATCATCACCCCCGCGATCGGCGGCGTGCGCAAGCGCTCGTAGGTGCGTTCCACTCCGTTGGTAAACCGCAGGTGTAACTCTTCAATTCCGAACAGGCGGCTCTTTGCTATCAGCCGGGTGTCGAGAATCTCCGGTTTCTCATCCATAATTACCTCTGAGCCTACTCACCAAGGCAAGACTAACCCGAACACGCAGGAAATTCATGATTGACTGGCAATCCGTGGACACCGTGCTGCTGGATATGGACGGCACACTGCTGGACCTGCAGTTTGATAACTGGTTCTGGCAACAACATGTACCCAACTGCTACGCCCAGCAACGGGGCTTAGAGCAGGTCGAGGCCAACCGCATCATCCACGACTGGATCACCAGCCACCAAGGCACCCTGAACTGGTACTGCCTGGATTTCTGGACCGCCGAGCTGGGGCTGGAAATTGCCCACTTGAAAAGGGCGGCTGGCGACCGCATTTCCGTGCGGCCTGGCGCGGAAACGTTTCTACAGAAGCTTAAGGCATCAGACAAGCAAGTCATCATGGTGACCAATGCTCACCGCGATGCCTTACACCTGAAAATTGCGCGCACCGGCATTGATCAATATTTTGACGAATTGGTCTCCAGCCATGATTACGGTCACCCCAAAGAAGCCCAGTCATTTTGGCAGCACCTGCAACGACACCTCCCTTTCGAGCGAGACCGCGCCCTGCTGGTGGACGACTCCTTGCCGGTCCTGCACAGCGCTCGGAAATACGGTATTGGGCAGCCGGTGAGCATCCTCCACCCGGATTCCAGTCTGCCAAAACGTTCGGATACGGCCCCGTTCCCGGCCATTGATGATTTCCTGACCGTGCTGCCCTAACGGCCAACTCTGGAGAAAGCGATGGAAAGCGTACGTATAGACTCCTGGCTCTGGGCCGCACGGTTCTTCAAGACCCGCACCTTGGCCAAAAACGCCATTGAAGGCGGCAAGATCCATATCGACGGCAACCGGACCAAAGCCAGCAAGGCAGTGCAATCCGGCCAGACAGTGACCATCAGCAAAGGCACTGAGCATTTCGAGGTGGTCGTCCGCGGTCTGAGCAACAAACGTGGCCCGGCAAAGGTGGCCCAGACACTTTATGAGGAAACCACCGAAAGCGTGGCCAAACGGGAAATGAACAGTGAACAGCGCAAACTGGCCCGAGCCGCAGCCGCTGCACCGGACCACAAACCCAGCAAAAAGGAACGTCGGGATATCCAGCGCTTCAAACGAGACAATCTGGAATAACTGCTTTTTCGCGCTGAATTTACCGCAACAGCCCAACCTCAGGACCTCATAATGCAAGACCACAAACAGCGCTTTCTTTTCCCCGACTCCGACATTCGTGGTGAGCTGGTTCAACTGGAAAGTAGCATTAGCCGTATTATAGAAGGGCAAAACTACCCACTGCCGGTGCAGGGGTTGATCGGCGAAGCCGTGGCCGCTGTGGCGTTGCTGGCCAGCACTCTCAAATTTAAGGGCCGGCTCGCCCTGCAAGCCCAAGGCAAGGGGCCGGTGTCTCTGCTACTGGCCGAATGCAGCCATGATGGCGAGCTGCGTGCCCTAGCCCGCCACAGCGACGGTCAAGACTGGAGCCACGGCGACATTCAAACCTTGATCGGTGAAGGCACCATGGTAATCACCATCACCCCCGATCAGGGGCGCCAGTATCAAGGCATCGTACCGCTCAGCGGCGACACTCTTGCCCAATGCCTGCAGGGATACTTCCAACAATCCGAACAACTGCCCACCCGGCTGTGGCTGGCCAGCGGCAACAATCGCGCGGCGGGCCTGCTGCTGCAGCGCCTGCCCAACCAGCTGTCCACCACCGACGGCAACACCCAGATGTGGGAACACTTAGAGGCGCTGGCGAGCACCCTGCAAATGGAAGAGCTACTAAACCTGGATGACCAAACCATCCTGCGCCGGCTGTTTCACGACACCCCACCCCAGTTGCCCGACGCCCAACCTCTGCGCTTTGGCTGCACCTGCTCCCGGGAACGCAACCGAAATGCACTCATTTCCCTTGGCAATCAGGAATTACAGCAATTACTGGAGGAAGACGGGGAAGTCACGCTGACCTGCGACTTCTGTCGCCATCAGGAACATTTTGATGCCGTGGACCTGGCGGAAATGCTCCGAGAAAGCCGATAGGAATACCAAGAATAGCAAACCCGCGATTCCTGGCCTCGACAGCCAGAGGCAAATAGCAGGCGACACCGCATTTGCCTCCCATCTTTTCCTGCACCCTTTCCCTGCGTCGCGTGCCTTGACGCATTAAAAGGGTGGCCCTGCAGCCGTGACCGCACAGTCCGAAGGGGAATCGCCACTGATTCCCTTTTCTGGCATAATCGCGCGCCTGTGCTGATCAGTGGCGCCACTACTGGTCCCTTATTGGTCTTGTCCGGTCTTTGATCCGGGCACGAGACCGGCACTGTGTATCCGCAATGCGAACTTAAAGGTTGCGCGGCCATACCCGTTGCAACCGCACGGCCACAAGCCCAGGAATAACCATGACAGATCCAATTGTTTATAACGATCTCAGCCCGGCCCAGCTGGTAGAGCTGGCTGTTCAGCGTAACGAAGGCCGCCTGGCCGACAACGGCGCCCTGGTAGTGGAAACCGGTCATCGCACCGGCCGCTCACCGATGGACCGTTACATCGTTGACGAGCCAAGCACCAGCGAACACATCCACTGGGGCGCCATTAACCGTCCCATCGACAGTGATAAATTCGACGCCTTGTGGGACCGTGTGACCGCGGCCGTTGCAGAAAGCGACGCTTTTGTTTCCCACCTGCACGTCGGCGCTGACGCTGATCATTACCTGGCCGTGAAAGTGACCGCGCAAACCGCGTGGCACAACCTGTTCGCCAACACTATGTTCATCCGCCCGGAGAAGTACAACGCCCGCAACAAGGAAGAATGGCAGATCCTGCATGCCTCGCACTTCCAGTGTGACCCGGAGCGTGACGGTACCAACTCCGACGGCTGCGTTATTCTTAACTTCGCCCAGCGCAAAATTCTGATTGCCGGCATGCGCTACGCCGGTGAAATGAAAAAAGCCATGTTCTCCGTGCAGAACTTCCTACTGCCGGAAAAAGACGTGCTGCCCATGCACTGCTCTGCCAACGTCGGCGAAGACGGCGATGTGGCTCTGTTCTTCGGCCTGTCTGGCACAGGCAAAACCACCCTGTCCGCAGACCCTGCCCGTTATCTGATTGGTGACGACGAGCACGGCTGGGGCAAAGATGTGGTCTTCAACATCGAAGGCGGCTGCTACGCCAAGTGTATTGATTTGAGCCAAAAGAACGAGCCGGTGATCTGGGACGCCATCAAGTTCGGCGCGGTACTGGAGAACGTCATCATCAATGACGAAACCCGCACCGCTGATTACGCCGATGTGTCCCTGACCCAGAATACCCGTGCTGCCTATCCGCTGGAAAACATCGACAAGAAAGTCGAAGAAAACCGCGCGGGCGAACCCAAGCACATCATCTTCCTGACCTGCGACCTGACTGGCGTCCTGCCGCCCGTATCAAAACTGTCCAAAGAAGCCGCAGCCTACCACTTCCTGAGCGGCTACACCGCCCTGGTCGGCTCCACAGAAATGGGGTCCGGCGGCGGCATCAAAAGCACCTTCTCCACGTGCTTCGGCGCCCCCTTCTTCCCACGTCGTGCCGGCGAATACGCCGAGCTGCTGATCAAACGCATGGCAGAATTCGGCTCCCAGGTATACCTGGTGAACACCGGCTGGACCGGCGGCCCTTACGGCGAAGGCGAGCGTTTTAGCATCCCCACGACCCGTGGCGTGGTTAACGCAATCCTGTCCGGCGAACTGGACACCGCCGAAACTGAGCACTTGGACATCATCAACCTGGACGTGCCCAAAGCCGTTACCGGTGTCGACAGCAATCTGCTGCAGCCCAAGAACACCTGGGCTAATCCGGAGAACTACGAAGCACGCGCCCGCGACCTGGCAGAACAGTTCCAGAAGAACTTCGCTGACAAGTACGCAGATGTGTCCGACGAAATTCGCGCGGCCGGCCCCAAGGCCTAAGCCGCGAGCATCCACGAAAAAGCCCGCCACCGGCGGGCTTTTTCGTTGTCGCCCGACGAGCAGACCCGCACGTATGGGAAGACGCAAGGAAAGCCTCCGGTTCAGAAGCGGCCTACCACCCAGCCTGAACTCAGCATCCGTTCTGCCGCGCAAGGCAGAATGACGCCCCACAAGGGCCCGTCTCATTAACCCTGTTCCCGCACCCATGAATATGATTGACTGACGGCCTCTCCCCCAAAGGTCGACAGCCTGACAGGAGCCCCAATGAGCAAACCCAAAATTGTTGTTGTCGGCGGTGGTGCCGGCGGTCTTCCGCTGGCAACCAAACTCGGCGCAAAGCTCGGCAAATATGGCAATGCCGATATCACCCTAGTGGACTCGTCCAGCATCCACGTTTGGAAGCCCCGTTTTCACGAAGTGGCCACTGGCGCCATTGATGCCGATCTGGACGCCGTGGATTACCGCGCCCACGCTCAACTCAACCACTACCGGTTTGAACCCGGCACCATGACTCAGATGGACACCACCGGCCAGACCCTGACCCTGGCACCACTGTACGATGCCCACGGCAGCGAAGTCCTACCGGAACGCCAACTGAGTTACGACTATCTGGTGCTGGCCACCGGCAGCCAGAGCAACGATTTCGGCACCCCCGGCGTTCGTGACAACTGCCTGTTCATGGACAGCCGGGGCCAAGCAGAGCGCTTTCGCGAACGGTTCCTTAACGCTTCCCTGCATGCCAACTATGAAAACAAACCGATTTCTGTAGCGATTGTCGGCGGCGGAGCCACCGGGGTGGAACTGGCCGCAGAACTTCATCATGCCGTGAGCATGCTCAACTTCTACGGCCACGAGCACCTAGATCGAAAACACTTGCAAGTGGATATCATCGAAGCCGCACCGCGCATTCTGCCGGTGCTTAGCGAGCGAGTGTCCGCCACCGCCACCAAACGATTGGAAGGCCTGGGAGTAAAGGTGCGCACTGGCGTCATGATCGCCGAAGCAACCCCCGAAGCCTTGGTGCCTAAAGACGGCGATCCAATCAAGGCAGACCTACTGGTCTGGGCTGCCGGGGTAAAATGTCCAAAATGGCTGAGCCAAATCGACGGCCTCAGCACCAACCGTATTAA